>CAZJHF010000302.1:0-5174 GCA_964545505.1 uncultured Desulfobacterales bacterium
CTGTTATTATTTGTCATCATATTTATGATGTTGGCCGGCTTGATCGGCATCATCGTGGTCCTTCTGGTGATTGTCTATTTTGCTAGGCGCAAACGATAGTCGTTTATGATACCAACCCACCTTTCAGGGCCGCAACCGGGGTTACCGGCTGCGGCCCTTTTTGATTGTTTCCTGTATCCGGCACGGTAATGAATAACAACGGGTATTATTTTGACATGTCCGCGGCTTTATTTTATATAAACAGCATTAGATTGGACCGCGTTATAGCACCCGGGCCTAAATGATAGGGACAAACATGTATATCAAGCAATCTGAGCTTTTTACGGGCACGAGCATGGATTTTGTGAAGAAATTCATGGATATCTCCGAAACCGCTTCACACCAAAAGGGCGAGATTCTCTTCAGGGAAAACGACCCCGCCAGGTTCTTCTTTATCCTATTGAACGGATGTGTAAAATTAAGTGTTGGCGAGCAGGAACGGGTGGTTTACCAGGCCAGAATGAATGGAGAAGCTTTTGGATGGTCCAGTCTGATTGGCGGAAATGTCTATTCCGCCTCAGCCGAGTGTCTGGAGGCCACCAAATTGCTTAAAACCGACCGGGATAAACTAGCCCGCATTCTGGAGGAAGACGTCGAAAACGGAGTCATCTTTTTCAAGCAACTGGCGGCTACCCTCGGCAAGCGCCTGCTGCAGACGTATCAGTTGATTACGCCCCAAAAAGAAGATTAAGAAGCCATATTCAAATTATTTAACGGGGCATCTAAGTGCTTTTAAATTTTCAGGAGTGTTGGAGTACTGGAGTGCTGGAGTATTGTAAAAATATGCAGAAACAGAATCCTTTCCATCTTGCGCAACACTCCAATACTCCACTACTCCATTACGCCAGCATTTTTAGAAGAAACTATTGTAGAAGTTGAGGAGATCGATATGCCAGACAAACCCCTGAGTGTATACATCACACGTACTCTGACCCGCCGTGATTTTTTGTGGCTATCGTCAATGGCCGCCGCCGGATACTTGTTTGGATGCGCCACCGACCCTGTCACCGGTAAAAAGCAGCTCATGCTGGTATCTGAAGACACCGAGGTACAAATTGACCAGCAGTATTCGCCCATGCAGATTTCAAGTGATTACGGGACGGTGCAGGACAGCCAGCTAAACAGCTATGTCAGCCAGGTGGGCAACAAGATGGCCGCTAAATCCCATCGGGCCCACATGCCCTACTCATTTCGGGTGGTAAACGCCACCTACGTCAACGCCTATGCATTTCCCGGCGGCACCATAGCCGCCACCCGCGGTATAATGCTGTCGCTGGAAAACGAAGCCGAACTGGCCGCCCTGCTGGGCCACGAGCTGGGTCATGTCAATGCCCGGCATTCAGCAGAGCAGATGTCAAAAGGTATGCTCACCCAGGCGGTTGTCGGGGGCGTTTCGGTGCTGGCCGGCACCCAGAGCGCGGCCCTGGGAGAGCTGGCAGGTCAACTGGGCCAGGTCGGGGCCGGCGCCCTGCTGGCATCATACAGCCGCGACAATGAACGCGAAGCCGATGCCCTGGGTATGAAATATATGGTGGGCGCCGGCTACGGCTCTGAAGGTTTTGTGGGACTTATGGAAATGCTCAACAGCATGTCAAAACATAAATCCACCTCCGTCGACCTGCTATTTGCCACCCATCCGATGAGCCAGGAGCGCTTTGATACAGCCGTTCAGTTGGCAAATACCCAATATCAATCCGCTCTGAAAGGACCGCTTTATCGGGAACGCTACATGGACAACACCGCCCGTTTGCGTGCCCAGAAGGGGGCCATCCAGCAAATTGAAAAAGGGCAAAGTCAGCTGGCCAAACGCAAATACGATGCCGCCGCCGCTCATTTCCAACGGGCGCTGAAAAAGGCACCCAATGATTATGTGGCCCGGTGTATGATGTCCAAAACGAAATTGATTCAGAAAAAATATGCCGCCGGGCGCCAGTATGCCGAGATGGCCCAAAAAGCCTACCCTCAGGAAGCCCAGGCCTATCATCTTAGTGGATTTGCCAAACTTCAGCTGAAGGATTTCGATGGTGCTTACCAGGAATTCGACACCTACGATAGACTGCTGCCGGGCAATCCAAATATTATTTTCTTTAAAGGCTACAGCCTGGAAGGCATGGGCGAAAACCAGCAGGCAGCCCAGCACTACCATCGCTATTTACAGGCCGTCCAACAGGGCCAATATGCCCAGCATGCCTATCGCCGCCTGCAGGATTGGGGGTATATCAAGTAGCATTCACAATTTGGATTTTAGAATTTGAAGATTGGCTATCCAATTGCTCTCCAATATTTTCAATCCGCAATCCAAATTCCAAAATCTAAAATAAACGGTCTTGATTTTCGCTTAGCACCCAAATCGAATGTATATCAACTTGGCCAACGATGACGATAATTACTGACCTCCCCGACATACTTAATGAGGACCTGCAGAGAAAATGGGAGACGTTTAAGGGTTCATCAACTAAAGCCGGCCTCAATCTTACACAGGATCCCCGTATTTTAGACGCCCTGCAGCGCGTGTTTGTATTTAGCAATTTTGTTGCCGAAAACGGCATACGCAACCCCGTATTAATATCCGACCTAATTGACAGTGGCGACCTGCAGCGGCGCTATGCTCCAAACGACTATGATAAAAAACTAAAAGCGATCCTTTCCGATATAACAGATGAAGCAGCATTAAACCGAAACTTGCGCAGCTTTCGACGCCGGGAAATGCTGCGAATAGCGTTCCGGGATCTATGCGGTTGGAGCGATTTGGTGGAAACGGTTACGGATCTTTCCACCATGGCTGACACCTGCCTGGAACAAACCACGGCAATCCTTACGCGCTGGCTTTCGAATCGATACGGGGCGCCAACGGCCGAAGATGGCTCCCGCCAGGAACTGGTTGTACTGGGCCTCGGCAAACTGGGAGCCGGAGAGTTAAATTTCTCATCCGATATCGATCTGATTTTCACTTACCCCGCAGCCGGCCGAACAACCGGTAGCGCACAATCCTTGAGTAACGACGATTTTTTTACCCGCCTGGGCCGCCGGTTGATCAAGGTGCTCAGTCAACGCACGGATGATGGCATCGTTTTTCGAACGGATTTGAGACTTCGGCCTTATGGTGAAAACGGCCCCCTGGTCATGCATTTTGACGCTATGGAGAACTATTACCAGGAGCAGGGTCGGGAGTGGGAGCGTTACGCTTTAATTCGCGCCCGGGTTGTGGCCGGCAATCAAAAAGCCGGCCAACAGCTGTTGAAACAATTAAACCCTTTTATTTACCGCCGGTATCTGGACTACGGCGCCTTTGATTCTTTGCGGGAAATGAAGCAAATGATTTCCCTCGAGGTGCAGCGTAAGGGAATGAAAAACAACATAAAACTGGGATGGGGTGGCATACGAGAAATCGAATTTTTCGGTCACATGTTTCAACTCATTCGCGGCGGCGTATCACCTGCTCTGCAGGAGCGCAGCATCCACAAAGTACTGCGCATCCTGGTGCGTGAAAACCATATTCCGCCGGATGTGGGTGACGAACTCACTGCTGCATATACCTTCCTGAGAGATACCGAACACCGTCTTCAGGAATTTGGCGATCAACAAACGCATGATTTGCCTTCAGAGCCTGCGGATCAAGCCCGTCTGGCAGCCGCCATGGGATTTCGCGAAACCAAAGCGTTTATGCAGCAGCTGGAAAAATACCGTAACAGCGTACACCTTCATTTTCAGATGCTGTTAGAAGCTAAAGATACGAAAACCGAAATCCAAAGCATCGATAAACAGCTGCTGGGCACATGGCAGGGCCTGGTCAGCGATACACAGGCAGAGACCGTGCTCGAGGAAATTGGCTTCGAACAACCGCCGGAAGCCTTGCGGTTGCTGCATTATTTAAGCGGCACGCTCGGGGCGGATCAAATCGGATCAAAGGGCCAGCAGCGACTTGACAAATTAATTCCACTGGTTTTGAAAACGGCGGGGGGGGCAAATAAACCCGAGCAGGTGCTGAGCCGCATTTTTGACCTGTTAAAATCGATTGGTGGACGGATCAGTTATTTTGCGCTCCTGCTGGAAAACCCCGATACCCTGACGCACCTGGTTCAATTGACAGAGGCAAGCCCCTGGATCGCTTCTTTTCTGGCTTTGCACCCGCTGCTTTTAGATGAGCTTTTAGACCCCCGCACGCTATACAGACCGCCGGACATCGAACAGATTAAGAAGGACCTCAGGCGGCGCATGCGCGGCAGCCTCGCCGATGACCTCGAACATCAGATCGAGCAGATGTGCGTATTTAAAGAAGTGAACGAGCTGCGGGTGGCTGCCGCTGATGTAACCGGAGCACTGCCATTGATGCGGGTCAGCGACCACCTTTCAGGTATTGCTGAAACGGTGCTGGCTGCAGTCGTTCAAATAGCCTATGCGCATCTGTTGGCCAAGCACGGTCGACCGCGCTGTGAGTTGAGCGCCAAAAAGGGTGATAGCGGCTTTGCGGTGATTGCTTACGGCAAACTCGGGGGGTTGGAGCTGGGCTATGGTTCGGATCTGGACCTGGTATTTTTGCACTCCGGGCGAAATGAGAAAACGAAGAACCGTCAACAACCCATTGACAGTGCTCAATTCTATAACCGGCTCGGTCAGCGTGTTATCCATATACTGACCGCCCACACCCCGGCGGGCAAACTCTATGAAATCGACATGCGCCTGCGTCCCAGTGGGGGGGGCGGTGTGCTGGTCAGCCATGCGGAAGGATTTCGCGATTATCAGCAAAACCAGGCCTGGACCTGGGAACACCAGGCCCTGATCAAAGCGCGGCCCATATTGGGAGATCCGTTGCTCATCGACCACTTTACAAAAACGCGCGCCGCGGTCCTGGCCCGTCAGCGAGAGAAACACAAGCTGCAGCAAGAAGTGGTTCGCATGCGCAACCGCATGCGGCAGGAATTGTTAAAGCCAGAAGGCGGGATGTTTGATCTAAAGCAGGATACGGGCGGCATGGTTGATATCGAATTTTTGGTGCAGTACCTGGTATTGCTAAAATCTCATGAATTTCCGGCCTTGCTGCGGTGGACCGACAATGTGCGTCTGATTCAAACGCTGATTTCAACCGGCGCCATCGATGAATATACCGCCCACATATTAAAGCATGCCTATCTGAT
>CAZJHF010000303.1:0-5118 GCA_964545505.1 uncultured Desulfobacterales bacterium
GATGCAATCCGCAATCAAACGCCTGGATTCCATGCTGTCATTCGGCGTCACAACAACAGAAGGTAAAAGCGGATACGGTCTGGATCGTGATACCGAAATCAAACAGCTGGAGGTCATGGCCCACCTGGATCAAATTCACTATATCGATGTGGTGCCGACTTTTTTAGGCGCCCATGCGGTTCCGGAAGAATACAAAGGCAGGGAAGAAGCGTTTATCGATTTTTTGATAAAAGACGTCATGCCGACAGTGGCTGATCGCAAGCTGGCTGAATTTTGTGATATTTTCTGTGAAAAAAACGTCTTTTCGGTTGCGCAATCCAGACGCTTGCTGTCCCGGGCGACGGAATTGGGTTTTAAACTAAAACTGCATGCGGATGAAATCGTGCAGCTTGGAGGGGCCGAGCTGGCAGCTGAGCTCGGAGCGGTTTCAGCGGATCACCTGCTGCAGGCATCGGACAAAGGCATTAAAGACATGGCCGCTGCCGGTGTTGTGGCCACCCTGCTGCCGGCCACCGCTTTCAGCCTCAAAGAACCCTATGCCGCCGGTCGTAAGATGATCGATTCGAATTGTGCGGTGGCCCTGGCGACCGACTTTAACCCGGGGAGTTGTTTTACGGAATCAATCCCCCTTGTCTTTGCCCTGGCAACCCTGTATATGAATATTTCTATTGAAGAGGCAATTACGGCCTTCACCTTAAACGGAGCTGCCGCCCTGAATCAAGCAGACAAAATCGGAAGTATTGATGTTGGAAAAAACGGAGACGTCATCATTCTTGAGTTTCCGTCCTATCATTTTATTCCGTATCATATCGGTATCAGCACGGTTGAAAAAGTCGTTAAAAAAGGAAATCTGGTTTTTGATAAAGAAACAGGGGGGATCATCTATTGTTAGGCAATCTTAAAGTTACAAAATTTTTGGATAAAACAGCCGAAGGCACCGCCGTACCGGGCGGTGGAAGTATCGCTGCGCTATGTGCAGCTCTATCCGCAAGTCTTTCGGAAATGGTCGCCAACTTGACCATCGGCAAAAAAGGTTACGAAGCCGTACAAAAGGAGATGAAAGAAATCACAGCCGCGGCATCCAAACTTAGAAAAAAGCTGGTAAAAGATATTGATAGAGACGCCGCCGCCTACAATGAGGTGATGAAGGCTTTTAAAATGCCGAAAAATACAGAAAAGCAGCAACAACGGCGCAACAAAGCCATCCAGGCCGGTTTAAAAAATGCATCTCTGGTGCCGTTAAGTGTTGCCCGTGACGTCTTTAGCATCATGGACCTGACCGCAAGGGTCATTCGCAAGGGCAACAAGAATGCCGCCACAGATGGCGCTGTGGCGGCCCTGACTGCCAGAGCAGCAATTTTTGGTGCTTTATACAATGTGAAAACAAATTTAAATTTTATTGAAGATCACAAATTTTTAAAAGAGATGACCAAAGAAGTGAAAAGCATGGAACGTCGCGTCGTAAAAAAGGAGAAAGAAATCCTTTCCCATGTTGATATTTAGACCGAATTTAACCTTCCATGGAGCGTTGCCGGGAAGTGCCCATCATCTACCCCTGTCGTAACACCTAAGGGCTTTATGCCAGATCCCATTGGCATGTTATCTCCCCCAAAATACATATTGTTTTAGTTCTCAAGAAGTTATCGATTCGATTATAATCCCGTCGGAAGTTTTTATTGGGCTAAAGAAATCGCCTGTTTGTGCCGATTATCATCTGATAGAAGGACCTCACTTTTTAGATTCGCGATCTTGAGATATATCATTATAAGCGACTTGTCCGATCTGAAAAATCTAAAGCGCAAAGGCTAAACTATTTATGATAATCGTTCCGGTAACCGGTAAAATCAGCCGCCGCAATCTGCCCCTGGTCACCATCGGTCTCATCCTGATTAACTGTCTGGTATTTTTTATCTTTCAACTGAATGATGATCGGCGCAGTCATGAAGCCATCACGTTTTATTTTACATCCGGGCTGTCAGAAATCGAAATGTCCCGTTTTATTGAATACCGCAATACTGCCTCTGAAGAGAATACCGAACCGCAGGATTTAGAAAGGTTAAGTGATGAAGAGTTGTGGAGCCTGTATCTATCAATGAGTGGGGATACCGCATTTACTGAAAAACTTCGCACTGATCAGATTATCACACCGCAAGATGCCGAGTATTCCGCATGGAGCCAATTAAGAAATGAATATAAATATCTGGAGTCAAAGATTACATCTGCTAACTACGGTTTAATCCCGGTCGAAGCAAAACCCTTAACCTTTTTCACCTATATGTTCTTACACGGTGGCTTTCAACATCTGCTGGGGAACATGGTTTTTTTATGGCTGGTCGGCTGCATGATTGAAATGGGAAGCGGCAGATTCTTTTGCGGCCTCACTTATGTTTTGACCGGCCTTGGCGCAGCAGCGTTATACTGGCTGATGAATCCCAACAGCAGCATTTATCTGGTCGGTGCTTCCGGATCGATTGCCGGATTGATGGGCGCATTTTGCGTGTTATACGGTCGCAAAAGGGTTAAGTTTTTTTATTCGTTGGGATTTTACTTTAATTATTTCAGAGCACCCGCCATTATCATCCTGCCCATCTGGATCGCCAAAGAAATCTACTCCCTGTATACCGACGACATCGGCAATGTGGCGTATGAGGCCCACCTGGGCGGATTGATTTCCGGAGCAGTGCTCGGTTTAATTGGTTTTATTCTATTTCGAAATATAAATGCCGATGTGCTGCAGGCGGATGAACAGGTAGATGAAATTTCCCCGCTGATTGAAAAGGCGTTGGAACGTGTCAGCCAACTGGACATGGAGGCCGGCAGTCGCCTGCTTGAACAGGTACTGACAAAAGACCCCGGACATATCGGGGCTATGACCCATCTATTCAACATTCATAAAAACAGCCCCCAGGATCCGCGATTTCATGAAATTGCCCGACAATTGATAAATCGCCTCACCATCGACAGCAATCAACACCACACTGCCGGTCAGATCTTTGCAGAATATACAAAGATAGCCGGTCGCCCCAGTCTATCGGCGGATCAGTATTTGCGGATGATTGCGGTCCTATCCGGGTTGGGGCAGCCGGAAAAAGCGGAACGCATTATGGCCATGTTTTTAAAACAAAAACCGGATTTGCCGGGTATACCACCGGCCCTTCTAAAGCTCGCGGACGGATATCGCCAGAAAGGTACCAAGGAAAAGTATCAAAGATGCCTCCTGCTGCTTGAAAAAAAATATCCGGATTCTGCAGAAGGCCAAATCGCCCGCGGTCAACTTCAAAAACCCGCCCAGGCACCCGCTGCGCCGGCCTAAAATCTAAATTCGAGATTAAGCGGTTATTTTTTATCCTTCAATAAGGTATCGAGATTGGCGAAGGGTTTATGGATGGCAGTTGGCTCCTGCTCGCCGTCCGGCGTCAGCTCTTCATACCCATCCTGATCCAGATATCGCGAGTGCTCATTGTCGTGGCAGTAAAGACACAGCAGTTCCCAGTTGCTGCCATCCGGCGGATTGTTATCGTGGTTGTGGTCTTTGTGGTGGACCGTGAGCTCATGAAGTTTCTTACCCTGGAATTCGCGTCCGCAGCGCGCACATATCCAGGGATAAATCTTGAGCGCTTGCTCCCGATAGCCCTGCTCTCGCTGCTGGCGGCTACGCCGAACCTCAGCGACAATCCGGTCCATTTTGTCTTTGTCTAATTTTGTTTTCTTCGATGGCATGGGTAAACGAATCGGTGGTGTATATTTAAACAGTAGATCATAACGTATGCGTTATCAAGTGTGAAATCTACGGCATAACATCACGGTTAAGCTGCGTGCCGGATGCGCTTCATTTTAAGTTTTCACGCAATCGAAAAATTTGACTTCGAATGGTTCAGATCCCGCGCTTGCCAAAGGGGGCTCGTTGCAGGCTGATATCGATTACCCAATATTCGCCAGAAAATTTTCCACATGCGGAATGATTTCGTGGTCCGGGTATTTCTTTTTTACTCCAGTAAGGATTTGTCTGGCATTGTCGGGGCTCATTAAACGGTCCTGGAATATTTGGGCCACCCGGAAAAAGGCTTTGGGTACCAGCTTGTGCTCCGGATACTCTTTTACCATACGGTTGTATGTGGCGATGGCCTCTTTTGATTTTCCCATTTCGTTCATCCATCCCGCCAGTTTGAACAAGGCATTGGCATCCGGCAGAAAATCCGGCTTGATTTTTTTACATTCGACATAGACCATTAAGGCTTTGGTTTTTTTGCCCTGGGTGGCCAATAATTCAAGAAAATACTCGGCATGCTGCAGCATTTCAGGAATTTTTTTCTTCATTTTCAACAGCGTGTAATACCGCTCGCCAAGATTAACACCGCGTATGCCGACCACCGTTGTCATTTCTACGATGAGTGCGATGGCTTCATCCAATTTGCCTTCCTGAATCAAGGGATTCACCGCATTCAACACCTGCGCATCCGGATCAGCCTGCTCCTGTTTCTTGGCCTCCACGGTGGGGTCCCGAAAATCATCCTGATCCACTTCATAGCCCACCTCTTCATGATACTGCAAAATGACGTAACCCAATAAATGATAGGTCACGATCGTATAGAAGCTCTGGGCAAAAGTCATCAGTGGCACCTGCAGCGCTTCCGGAACATGCTGGATAATATAGTGGCCCAAAACAGCCGGTGCACTGCCTAAAATCGAAAAGAAAAGGTACACCAGCAGATAGGCCCCGCCAATTCGAATGGCAATGCCGCCAACGGCCACCGGATTTAAGGCATTTAACAGGCTTCCGCTGCTAACCAGAATTATAATCATTGAGGGAATCAGCAATCCGATAAAATACAGATATGGATAGGCAATAAATGGGCCCCATGAGGCCATGAGAAACCCGAACACAAAATAGATTAGAAAATACATGACCCCCTGTTTCAAAACAGGGCCGATATCTGAAGTAATGGTTTCAGCATTGACCCGGGGGGGCTTCAGGTTGCCGCTGGCAGTTGCCTTGAGGGATTCAAATGAATACTTGAGGATCATGATGCCCATTAACCCGCGAAATATCAGTGAAAAGATACCCGGATTTGGAAACAAGGCGCTGATCGCTGCAATAATGGTCACCAATATCAGGGG
>CAZJHF010000304.1:0-5103 GCA_964545505.1 uncultured Desulfobacterales bacterium
ATGTTTATATACTGGAACAAAGCGGTAATTTGTTGGTCCACCCCACGTTGGCGGGACAAAGTCTCAAAGAAAAAGCCATGCCAGCCTATGAGGCGGTAACTAAGGCAACCCCGGAGGGAGCCTGGGTGAAATACCAATGGCAGGGCAAGGAGAAAAACGCCTATGTCAGAAAAACTAAGAGCGGTGCAATAGTCGGCAGCGGCTATTAAAATTTGGAGTCAACCGCATTCGTCAATCCGGTAATAGACAGATCCAATGAAAAACCGGCCACATCGTAAAGATAATTCTTGAAGGATGAGTCCACTTTTTCTTGACAATCTTTTTGAGGTTGGAGCATATATACCGGTTGACGGCGCATTCGGTACGAAGGATGCGGGCCTTCTCTAGGCGGCCTGCATCCTTTTTTGTCCCATTAAAGGAGGATAATTATGGCTATTTTTTTCATGTTCGGCAATTACACCCCTGAAGCACGAACGGAGATGAGTGCCGCCAGAACACAGCAGGCCATCAACACAGTCCAGAAGCTGGGCGGTGAGGTCAATGCCATGCATGCTCTTCTGGGGCCTTACGACTTGTTATTTTGCGTCACGTTGCCCGGCGTTGATGATGCCATAAAAGCCTCAGTAGCGTTGAGCGATCAGACCGGGATTTCATTCACCACCTGTCCGGCGGTTACGGTTGAAGCTTTTGATAAACTGGTAAAACCGGCTGGCTAGATTTGGCTTTAAAGAGCCGGGTATTGTCAAACATTGTCCTGGCGGGTCTAAAATGGCAGGCCGGCAGATAAAAATCAAAAGGGGCTGCGGATATCCGCACAGCCCCTTTTTTTCTGGTAGGCGGTACTGGATTTGAACCAGTGACTTCTACCGTGTGAAGGTAGCACTCTCCCACTGAGTTAACCGCCCATATTTTGCATAAAAATTGATGAGAAGTTGCTATTATCGTTAATGAAAACGGGTAAAAAAATCAACAGCTAAAACAAATTACCAGTCAACTCAAATGTTTTAAAATCATTTTATCTCATTAATTTTCACCCTTGGAACAACGCGGCAAGCCGGAGGCTTCCATCTGCTGCGTTATTAAGGACGAGGCATAGTTCACTATAGCCTCGCCCTTAAATGCCTTGCATATGAAAGCCTCCGACTCGTGCAAAATCCAAATAATTTATTCAATAAAGAATTGTTGGTGCCCAAGTCAAGCGATTTTTAACGTGTTGCCGCATCAGGATTCAGACGGCAGTGGTTTTTTAGTTGCTGAATCCGTATCATCAAAGCTTTCAGACAAAGGCTGGCTTTGCTCCTGATTTTCACTATCGACAATCTGCGGTTCAATGTCTTCAGCCCCTTCAGCCATTTCCTCTGATAAAGTGCTGCCGAATTCCTCGATTTCTTTGGGGGTCGGCAGGTCTTTGAGATTTTCGAGCCCGAATACTTCCAAAAACCGTTTGGTGGTGGCATAAATCAACGGCCGGCCGGGAATTTCTTTACGGCCCAGCACCCTGATAAATTTTCGCTCCAACAGCACGCGCAACACACCCCCACAATCGACGCCCCGCAGCAGCTCAATGTCGGCGCGGATGGCTGGTTGCTTATAGGCGATAATGGCCAGTGTTTCCAAAGCGGCTTTACTCAAACGCTGCGGTTTGGGCTGCAGTAAGCGTTTGATATATTCCATGTATTCAGGGCGGGTGCGGATTTGATACCCACCGGCAACCGGGTTCAGGCAAAAACCGCCCTGACGCGTTTCGTAATCTTGCATCAGTTCATTTAGCGCTTCGCGCAGCGCTTTGGTTTCGGTACCGTCAATGATCTGTTTCAAGCGATCGATGGTTAACGGCTCATCAGCGACAAACAGTAAACTTTCGACAATATTTTTGAGATCTTCCATCAGATATAAAAGAGGCGCAGTACGCCGGTTTGTGCATGCTGTGCAATGCGAATCAATGTCAGTTTGACCATTTCCAAAACAGCCAGAAACGTCACAATGACCTCGGTTTTATCCGGCTGTTCTGAAAATAATTGATCAAAGGTTACCGAACCCTTGGCTTCCAGTATATCGGTAATCTGGGTAATTCTTTCCTTAACAGATATTTTGTCAGGCGTAAATTCCAACTGCATATCGTCGGGAATTTTTGCCAGAATTTTTTGAAAAGCGTCAATGAGCTCGAAAAGACCGACCTGGACATAGGGTTCATCCTGTTCGTCTATAAATTCCTGGTGATCACTGCTGCGGACGAAGGTCGCTTCACCCAAAATATGTCTTTCCGACAGTTGCTCGGCGGCGGATTTCATTTGAAGGTATTCAATCAGCGGTTTGATAATCTCCTGGCGGGGGTCGTTTTCTTCTTCTTCATCAGCGCCTGCCGGCAGTAACATGCGCGATTTGATCTGGGCTAAGGTGGAGGCCATGACAATAAACTCCCCGGCGAAGTCAATGTTCATGATTTTGATCCACTCCAGGTACTGCAGGTACTGTTCGGTAACCATGGCGATGGGAATGTCATAGATATCCAATTCATTTTTTTTGATCAAATGAACCAGAAGATCCATCGGGCCTTCAAAAATGTTCTCCAACTGAACTTTGTAGACTTCCTCTTGCATTTCAGACTTCCGTTTTTTTACCCATTTAAAATTTTATACAATCGCAATGATAGTAGGACTTTAAAAGACTGCCCGCTATTAACCACGAAATCACGAAAATTCGAAAAACACGAAAAGAAAAGATTTCGTGCTTTGATTATTTCGTGTTTTCGTGGTTAATCAATTTTGATGGCAGCCCTGACGGATTCCATTGTGGCGCGGGCTGTTTTTCTGGCGCGGTCACATCCATCGGCCATAATCTCATCCACCTGTTGCGGGTGTGCTTCGTAATAGGAACGTTTTTCTCGAATGGGTTCCAGGGCCTTGGTCAAATTAAGGGCCATTTTCTTTTTACATTCCACACATCCAATTTGCGCGGCGCGGCAGTCGCTGTCAATCTGTTGTACATCAGCGGCCGGCGTATATAATTTATGAAAGTCAAAAACATTGCAGACATCCGGATTGCCCGGATCGCTGCGTCGGGCGCGCTGAGGATCAGTGATCATCCGGGATACTTTTGCGCTGATTTGATCGGGTGGATCGGATAAATAAATGGCGTTGTCATAGCTTTTGCTCATTTTGCGTCGATCGATACCCAGAATTTTCGGCGTTTCGGTCAGGATGACCTTGGGCTCCGGAAAGACATTGCCGTAAAAATGGTTAAACCGCCTGGCAATTTCACGGGTAATTTCAACGTGGGGTGCCTGGTCGACGCCCACCGGCACGCCATAGGGCTTGTACATGATGATATCCGCAGCCTGCAAAATCGGATACCCCAGAAAACCAAAATTGGACAGATCTTTGCTGCTGATTTGGTCCATCTGTTCCTTATATGTCGGATTGCGCTCCAGCCAGGGCACTGGGGTGATCATGCCCAGTATCAAAAACAGTTCCGCATGCTCTTTTATTTCAGATTGCACAAAGAGCGTGCTCTTTTCCGGCTTTAAACCGGCGCTTAGCCAGTCGATCATGATCTCTTTTCGATACTGTTTTATTAAGGCCGTATCTTCATAATCACTGGTTAATGCGTGCCAATCGGCGATAAAATAAAAACAGTCGTATTCGTCCTGCAAATTGACCCAGTTGGCCAGGGCTCCGAGTAAATTGCCCAGATGCAGAGGACCGGTTGGGCGCATACCGCTTAAAATGCGTTTCTTTTTACTCATGTATTTTCCTTATGGTCTAACGACTGTGGTTTCAGGTGTTTCACCGGCGGCGGATTAATGCGATATTATACAATAGGTTTCGGGTGTCAGGTGTCAGGTGTCAGGTTTCAGGGTTGATTAGAAGGACTGACACCTGAACACTGAAACCTGAAACCAAGCTTTAACTCACAGCCGACACCGATAAAGGATCCGTTTTTCGCATATTTTTTGTAAGGTACCTTACTGAGTCCCCAGTAAAAAATCCAGCAACGGGCCTAATAAAAAAGACATCAGCCGGCCCAGCGGCCCGGTGATCAGCAGTACAAAGATGATAATCATGCCAAAGCGCTCCAGACGCGCGTAAGGTCCCCGTAACGATTCAGGCAGAAGCATGAGGGCAATGCGGCTGCCGTCGAGTGGCGGAATGGGAATCAGGTTAAACAGGGCCAGCACGCAATTAATGATCACACTGTATGTCAGTAGCTGTAAAACAATGACTGCCGGTAACGCCAGCTGTGTCTGCGCCCAGAAGGCCTCTGTCGTCGCGATCATCCGAAAGAGCACAGCAGAGACAACTGCCAGAATCATATTCGTCAATACACCGGCGGCTGCAACCCATATCGTGCCTTTGCGAACCTCGCGCAAATTGGCGAAATTAACCGGCACCGGTTTGGCATAACCGAAAATGACCGGCGAGCCGCTCAGCTTTAAGGCCACCGGCAAAAGAAATGATCCGAATACATCAAGATGTTTTATCGGATTTAACGTCAACCGACCGGCCAGGCGGGCGGTTGGATCACCCATTCTATCGGCCACATATCCATGCGCCAATTCGTGCAATACAACCGCAACGACCAGCGGCAGAATCATCAGAATAAATTGAACAACGGCAAAATTACGGAACATAATTTCTGGCAAAATCCAGTTCGTCTTTTTTTGTTTTGAGCTCGCCGTTTAATTTGGCATCCAGTGTTGCCTCAAAAATTTCCCGGTAAATCGGTCCGGGCTTCACACCGATGTTTATCAGATCCTTACCTCTGATAGATACCTCAATCTTGCGCAGACCGGTATAATAATAAGAAATGGCTTTTTTGACTTTATTTTTCCGGGTGATTGCCATCATGAACAAAATCAACTCGGTTCGAAATTGAGAAAGCCTGCGATAAAGAGCGCTGTTGGACAGGGGCAGATGGCGCGTCAACTCCAGTACCGCTTTTTCGACTGCAAAGCGTTCATTACAAAACATTTTGCGATAGTACGGTGCCAGCTCAAAACGATCGCATATTTCTTCTGATCGCTGCGGGTCGCAGGAATGTATCAGGGCCAAAAAATAAACGACCCACTTCATATAGGATTCATCCAAAAAAAGCAAATCATGC
>CAZJHF010000305.1:0-5091 GCA_964545505.1 uncultured Desulfobacterales bacterium
CCGAGTTTTCTTCTTTTTTGCATTGATTTTCCCCCAAGTTGATACCTGAATTTTGCATGAAAATAGATGAGAATGGTTTTGTAATTATATAACAGCAAGTTCGCATAAGAATATCATACAAGACATTTTACTCAAAAAATAAACAATCTCTTGGTTCCTCCGGTGACTTCATGCTTTTTTAAGAAACTCACTGACAGCGTGGTCTCTGGCCGCATGGGGCTGGAATACAATGCCGTAATGGTTTAATCCCTCCACATCAAAGCGTCTGGCATCTGGAATTTCCGCCATCATTTTATCAATCACTTCCTCGGGCAGTAGAATGTCTTCCTGACTCAGAAGTCCTTTGGGTGCCCGCAGGATTAAAACCTTACAATTGACGTTCGGATAAAAGGTGGCACAGGCCACTTTTCGGATGTTGGTCGCCTCCTCCTGAATATGCGCCGGCTGAATATTCGTATGGACCCCGCCTTCTGTGGGTTCGATTTCATAGCGATAATAGGTCTCGATCGCCGACGACCACGGTTGGATATACGGCGGCGCACTCATCTTTATTAAATAGGCCGCCTCGGATGGAAAAACCATCTCCAGACGATCCAGGGCCGGTTTGATTCCAATAAAGACCTTATCCATCTGTTCTTTGGAAAGATCACCGCCGCCGTCGACCAGAATCAACCGCTCAATTCGTTGCGGGTATTCGGCCGCAAATGCCAGGCCAATGAAGGCACCCAGAGAATGCCCCATGATCACGACCTTTTCAAGTTTCAGATCGTCCAACAGACCGTTAATATCTCGGATGTGATGATCGAGGGAATAACCTGTATCGGGCTTGTCAGAGCGGCCCCTGCCGCGCAAATCCATGGCCATCACATGATATCGCGGCACCAGTGCTGCTGCGAATGCATCCCAACAACGACAGTTGGCAGTAATGCCGTGGATACACAGAATGGGTTTGCCTTCTCCTTCCCACAAAGCCAGGTTAATTTTCACACCGTCACCCTGTACGGTTTTCATCATCGGCTCAGCCATCATAGCCTCTCCTTTGGTCGTGTTATTTGTCGTTTAAATGAAACAAAACCGCTATCTGCTTCCGATTGCCAGTGTTTAAAATAGTTACACGGACGAAACGGTTTTTTTAATCAGCGGTTGCTTTCTTTTGGATGATCTTATCTCGAATGGTCCCGACAACGCCTTTGGGAAAGACCATAATCGCGACGATAAACATCAGCCCCAGAAAGGCGATCCATCGTTCTGCCACGCGGTGGATAATCTCGACATCCGGAAATAGCGCCGCGATGGCCTTGAGGAGATCCGGCAACCAGGCCTGGGTCGCCATGAAAAAAGTGGCACCAATGATACTGCCGTACAGGGTGCCCAATCCGCCGATAATCAGCATCAGCAAATAATCGACCATGCCGAAAACACCCAGGGCGCTTTCAGGATCAACAAACCTCAACCACAGGGCAAATAGGATCCCCCCCAGGGAAGCTATCGAGGAGCCAAAGACAATTGAATAGATCTGATAGCGAAATGTTTTATAACCCAAAGCGGTGGAGCGTTGCTCGTTATCGCGGATGGATTTTAGCACCCGACCTACGGGCGAGCGCACAAAGCGCAGCATCCCGATAAAAAGAGCCGCAGAAACAAGCATAATAAAATAGTAGGTCATAATCCGTGGGGTTATGTGAAATCCCAAAAGATCGAAACCCGCCCATTTAACATTAAAGATACCCGGCAAGCTGAATGTAACGCCGTCTTCACCCAGGGTAAGATCACTCCAGGTCATGCCCAGCAGGTGAAAAAAATCAGCCAGGGCCAGAGACAGCATTGCAAAGAAAATGGCTTTGGTCCGCAGGGAAAAAAAGGCCAGCACCAGAGCCAGAAACACACTTAACACCAAAGCTGCCATTGTGGCCAGGATCAGATGGTACCATTGAGGGGTGCCTGAATGGTAACAAATAAGGGCAACCGCGTATGCGCCAATACCGAAAAACATGGCATGCGCAAAGGACAAAAGTCCAGTATAACCGAGGATGAGATCATAAGAGGCAACCACAACGGTAAAGATCATAATCTTAGCCGCCATATCCAAAACGCGAAATGAAGGCAGCAACGGCACCAGTGCAAGCGCCATCACCAGGGCCACCTGAATCCAAAATGACGGCCGCCGGTATCGAATCTGCCTTTCAAATAATCGATCGCTTTGAACCGGAGTCATATCTATCCACACCTACTCTTTAGTATAGTTACTTAAATATATTTTGAGGTTCTATGGAATCAGCGGACCTTAGATTCTTAACCCAAAAAGCCATGTCCAGCTATCGGGAAAAAAAGTGCGGGCCAAAAAATACCCTTGGTTCTTAATTTCACAATCCAAAATCCGCAATCCGCAATCCGCAATCGGATGCCTATTCTCTGCCCATTAAGCCCCAGGGCCTTATCAGCAATACGGTGGCCATGATGAGGATGTTGACGCCTAAAGCCAGTTTGGGCAGTAAAAATGAAACATAATTAAACGCCAGACCCACAATCATGGCGCCTAAAAAACTTCCGGTGACCGAGCCCAGCCCACCGATGATCACCACAATCATGGCGAAGATGATATTTTCTAATCCGACCTCAGGGAAAACCTCCTGCTGAAAGATACACCACATGGTCCCGCCCACGCCTGCCAGGGCTGCTCCAACGGTAAAAACACCGGTAAAAATCCGGCTGATATTATACCCGGCGGCCTGGACCGCTTCTCTGTTCTCCACACCGGCCCGCACGATGAGCCCGACCTTGGTTTTCTGAAGAACCAATTGAATGCCAACAAACATCGCCACGCCCACAATAATCGCCACGACTCTGAACTTGCTGATAATGACATCAAACAGATCGTAACTGCCCTGGAATGCCATCGGCACCAAAACCACTTCGGGGCTGGATCCCCAGATGATTTTGGTGACTTCGGTCATCACATACAAAACACCCATGGTGATCATGATTTGCTTGAGATGATCGCCGTATACCCTCCGGATGATGACGCGCTCTATAATTAATCCCAGCAGAGCGCCTGCCAGAGCCCCCATTAGGATTGCCAGCAACAAACTGATCAGGCTTTGACCGGCCGTACCGTATGCCACCCAGCCCAGGGTTTCAAGCAAGTTCAGCAGCCAGTACCCGCCGGCATAGGCGCCCATCGCAAACAAGGCACCATGGGCCATGTTCAGCACGTCCATCAGGCCAAAAATTATGGTCATGCCGGCAGCCACCATAAAAAGCAGCATGCCAAACGCCAGACCTGCAATGGTCAGCACCAGATAGGTGGGTGGATCGATCCAGATCAGGGGCAAAAACCAGATACCCACAGAACATGCCCAGACCGCAATTCGTTTTGTGTTCCAGGGTGACATTGCCTGCAGTTCAGTAGCCGTTTCTTCCGCATTCATATTAGCCGATTCCCAGATATTTTTGTTTAATCTCGTCATCATGGATCAGATCATCCATCTGGCCTTGATGCACCACGCGGCCATCGTCTAAAATAAAATACTCTGTGCCGACCATACTGGCCAAATGGAAATTTTGCTCAACTAAAATAACGGTTGTTTTTTCCTGGATTTGAATGAGGGACTCGCCGACCTGATCGACGATAATTGGGGCCAGGCCTTTGGAGGGTTCGTCGATAAGCAGGAGTCTGTGATCATTGACAAAGGCCCGTGCAATCGCCAGCATCTGCTTTTGCCCGCCCGAGAGCAGCCCGGCATTGCATCGCCAGAGCTTTTTGAGATCAGGGAAAAGCTCGAAAATCATTTCCATTCGACCCCAGATTTGTTCATTTTCCTCGAACATGGAAAGTCGCATGTTCTCTTCGACCGTCAGGTTATAAAATACAGCGCGTTCCTCAGCGACAAATCCGATCCCCATGCGCGCGATGTCGTATGGAGGCCGCCCCGCAATGGCATTGCCGCCCAACAGGATCCCGCCGGAAGTGACCGGATTCAGCCCCATAATAGCGCGTAAGGTGCTTGATTTCCCGGCCCCATTTCGCCCCAGAAGTACGGTGGGCCGACCGGCGGTGACATCAAACGTGACACCCTGCAGGATATGGTGCTGGGCAATATAGGTATTCACTTCTTTGAGTGACAGAATGAATTCAGCCATGCTTCACCCCTCCACCCAGGTAGGCTGCCTGAACCTCTTCATTATTGGCCACGGCTTCCGGCGTGTCATCACAAATAAGGCGGCCCTCTTTAAGGACGGCAATGGAATCCGACAGACTCATGATCATATCGAATTTATGTTCTACCAGTAAAATGGTGCGATTTTGCGCCGATTTAATTTTCTGGATGATGTCTAAAATAGCCGGCACTTCTTCAATGCTCATACCGGCGGTGGGTTCATCCAGCAGCAATACTGCCGGGTCCAGTCCCAGAAGTATCGCGATTTCTAATTTGCGCTGCTCACCATGGGTCAGGGTGCTGGCCGCATGCGCCCAGCGGTCATCCAAAAGGACCTGCCTTAACAACTCGTAGGCCCGATCTTCCAATTCGGTGTATGATCGCCAGTGCCGCCAGAAAACCAGCCCTACGTCGGCTTTGGCCTGCAGTGCCAGGCGCACGTTTTCGAGCACACTCAGTGTGGGAAAGATGTTCGTTAGTTGGAAAGACCGGCCGATACCCAATTGCGTCCGGCTGGAAGGATCCAATCCACTAATATCCTCACCATTGAAGAACACCCGTCCGGAGGTCGGTTTGTATTGACCGCTGATGAGATTAAATAATGTGGTTTTTCCGGCGCCATTGGGGCCGATGATGGACTTGAGTCGATATTCTTCAACAAGCAGACCGACGTTATTAACGGCCACATTGCCGCCAAAGCGGATGGTTAAATCCCGCGTTTCGATGACCGGTGCTTTGTTCATGGCTCAAGTAAAGCGCTGTCCTAAATGAATTAAATCGGAGTGAATAAACGACAATTTGTTATTAGGGGGAGTCCATGACACAGACTCTCCCAAATAACCGATCTAACGAGTGAGCGGGATGTTCAACTCTTTAATCGTTTGCTCTTTAACAAGCTCTGGAACAGCCCAGGCGACATTGGGATCCACTTTGA
>CAZJHF010000306.1:0-5079 GCA_964545505.1 uncultured Desulfobacterales bacterium
CAGGGCGCTTCCGGCCAGCAGATACAGCGTTAATTTCATGGCGGCATATTCTTTGCGGGTTTTACCCCAGACGGCGATCAGCAAATACATCGGAAACAGCGACACATCATACCAGACAAAAATGAAAAACAAATCCATACTCATAAATAGCCCGAATACACCACTGACCATCACAAAATAGAGCACATAAAACTCTTTGACGCGGGTTTGCATTTCCCACATCGTCAACACACCGGTAAAAAAAACAATGCCGGTCAGCAGTAAATTGGGTAGATTGATCCCATCGACAGCATTGAAATAGGTGATGCCCAGAGACTCGACCCACAGGACTTTTTCGACAAACTGCAGCCCCCCCTGGTTTTTGTCATAGGCCAAAAATAAATACAGGGATAATGCCAGCGTGATTCCCGAAAAAACCGCCGCCATCCATTTGACGGCCTGCGAATGACGCTCGGGCGTAAATAGCATCATCAAGATGCCAATTATGCAACTCAGCAAAATGCATGAAAGATATGGAAAATCGGCAAATGCCATTTGCATGTGGTTAGGCCTTCAAATGATTGGGCTTATGAAAAGCCGGAATTAAACCAAGAAAGCACGAAAATTTGGAAACACGAAAATCACATATAATTTCGTGCTTTCGTTCTTCTGTGTTTTCGTCGTTAGTATTTATTTCTTCTTTCATCAGGCAACAGCTCTCTGAGACTGTTTTAAAAAATAAAATAGATCGCCAGCAAAACAAGCACGATAAAAATAACCAGCAGACGGTATTGCACCATTCCCAGATGCAAATTGGACAGAACCCGTCCGCTAAAAAGAGTGGCTTTGCTCAGACCGTCAATACTGCCGTCGATAACATGATCATCGTTTTGCTTACAAAAGTTGGCCAATCCCTTGTAAACGATAACGTTCAAACACAGACGATAAAAATCATCAATATACCAGCGACGCGCAAAAAGCGTGTTCAGCGCTGGCACTTTCTCTATAAAGCCCACCCGCGAAGCATCCCGTCGACCGAATTCCAGCCAGGCCAAACCCACTCCGGCTGCCGCAATCGCCAGGGCCGCAAAGGGCAACCAGGCATGGTGGGCATCCGCATGGGCATTGATCGCCGGTTGCGCGGTGATAAATTGATCCAGCGCATCCTGACCTAAACCCAGCAGCAGCGTGGCCGCAGCCAGAATGATCAGGGGCCAGGCCATTGCCCTGTAATGACTTGCGCTGTGATCGCTGGCATGACCGTGGTCCGCGGTATCTGAATCGTGCGGCACCTGCGAGCGCGGAAATATGAGGATAAAGATCAAGCGGAAGACATAATAGGCGGTCAAAAAGGCGCCCAGCAGGCCCGCCACCAGCCAGATCGGATTGTCTAATTCCGCCAGACCGGCCAGGATTAATTCTTTGCTGAAAAATCCGGACAAGGGCGGCAGACCGGCCAAAGCAGCGGCAGCAATGATGATACAGATGGTCGGAATTTTTAAGCTGCGCCCGCCCCGGTCGCTGATCTCAAAAATATCATTGGATTCGTAGGCATGAATAAAAACCCCGGAACACAAAAAGAGCAGTGCTTTAAAGCCGGCATGGGTCGTCAGGTGATAAACACCTGCAAAATAACTGCCGGCCGCAAGACCCATGATCATAAACCCCAGTTGGCTGATAGTCGAATAAGCCCACACCTGCTTGATATCCCGGCTGACCATCGCCATGGTGGAGGCCATCAACATGCTGATGGTGCCGATCACCAGAAAAATCAACATGGCTGCCGGTGATAGGCTAAAATACGGAAAGAGGCGTGCAAACAGATAGACACCGGCGGCCACCATGGTGGCTGAGTGCAGCAAGGCACTGACCGGCGTGGGGCCTTCCATGGCGTCCGGCAACCACGTCAGTAATGGAAACTGAGCGCTTTTGCCAACAATGCCGCCGAAAATCAGCAAGGCTGAAAGGGTAATGAGGCCTGCCGACATCCGAGTCTGAACATGGGGCCCATTGATTTCCAGGATGTTTAAATTGCCCAGATGCATCAGCACCAGCAGCAATCCGATAAAAAAAGCCACATCGCCAAGCCGCGTCATGACAAATGCTTTTTTGCCGGCCTCCGTCGCGCTGAACTTGTCATACCAAAAACCGATCAACAAATAGGAAGAAAGCCCCACCAGCTCCCAGAAAATGTACAATTGCAGCATGGTGGGCGCCAGGGTCAGATTCATCATCGCCCAGGCAAAAAGTGACATAAAAGCGTAATAGCGGGAAAACCCAGGATCCCCGGCCATATAACCGATGGAATAGACCTGAACCAAAAAACTGACCACCGTTACCACCACCAGCATCAGCAGGCTGACCGGATCCAGCAGGTAACCAAAGGGAATCTGAATGTCTCCGGTAACAACCCAGCGAAACAAAATCGTAATCGGAGATGTCAGCCCCCAGTGTTTGACCAGCAAAAAAAGCGCGCACAGCAATGAGACGCCGATGGCTGTGATAGACACTCCGGCCGAAACCCGCGGCCAGGCGCGGACGAACACCATAATGATGATGAATGCTGCCAGCGGCAGCAACGTGGTCATCATGGCCGCAATTAAAGTTGGGTCGTTAATCCCTGATGATGTCATCTGTTCCTCGATTTGCTATTCATAAAAAGCTTCAGGTGTCAGGTTTCGGGTGTCAGGGCACTGTATGTCGATCGAAACCTGAAATCTCTCTTGAAATGCTTGTTGTCCTGAGGTTTTAAGGCCAAAATTAGGCCCTTCGGGCCAAAGACTGACACCTGACACCTACTTTTGCTGACACCTGACACCTTGGTTTTTGTGGTTTGGGATTACACAATTTTAGGCTTGCCATTAACGTCCTTTACTTAAGGAAGTTGTAACGGGCTGGATCAAATGACCCGGTCCGCCGATAGGCGTAAATAATCAAAGCCATTCCAACAGATACCTCGGCCGCGGCCACCGCCAAAATGAACAGCACAAACACCTGGCCTTCCAGGTGTTGCCAGCGCAATGCGGCTGCAACAAAGGCAATTGAGACGCCGTTTAACATAATTTCAACCCCCAGTACCATCATGATCAAATTGCGCCGCACCACGAGACAAAAAATCCCCATCAGAAATAGGATTCCAGCTAAAGTGAGTACATGGCCAAACGGAACGATCATGATGTATCCTTAATTTGCGAGTTCCTCAAAGCCTAAGTTTGGGTGAAAATTATATTAGCGCTTTACTTTGAGAATTTTTATCACCACGAAGGACGCGAAGTTCACGAAGTTTTAGATAAAATTTTATAAATTCATTCTTCGGGTTCTTCGTGATCTTCGTGGTTTAAGTTTAATTTGCTTTCAGGTTGTGCCAAATTCAGCGCTTTTCATATATCTTCCTTCTGCTTTTTGCGCCCTAAATATAGGGCACCCACTAAAGCCACCAGCAGCAGCAGTGAGATAATCTCAATCGCCAGCCAGTGTCTTTGAAAAAGATACTCGCCGAACGCTGCAGGGCTGGCCTGCGCAATTTTAAGCCTAACCTGGCTGCCGGGAGCCGAGGAAATAATCACGGCACCGATAACCAAATAGACCGCCCCCATGAGGGCAACCGGTAACCATTGTCGAATCGGAAACAACCTTTCTTCAGCCGCATCCGCTTTGACCATCATGATGATAAATAAAAATAAGATCATGATGGCTCCGGCGTAGATGATCACTTCCAGCACGGCCAGAAGGGGTGCGCCGAAAAGGTAAAACATCATGGCACTGCCAAAAAATGAAAAAACCAGATACACCACGGCATGTACCAGGTTACGACGGGTAATCGCCAGCCCGGTGGTCACAACGATAACAGCAGCTAAAATGTAAAATATGAGAGTGTAGAGGGTCATGAATCCAATTTTTTCACTATTTGTTTTGCTCTTGGGATAAGCTATACCAATATTATTTAGGTTTCGGGTGTCAGGTGTCAGGGTTGATTAGAAGGTCTGACACCTGAACACTGACACCTGACACCTAATTTTATATAATAGAAAATACTAAAAACTGCTTCTAAGGAAGATTGGTTTTGATATTGACGGGTCGATCTTCCTTGACATGCTCGCCTTTCTTACCGACATCGGTGGCCACACCTGCATATTTATAGAAATTGTACGCCTTATCTTTGCCCTGATGGTCAACCAGCAGATCTTTTTTTTCATAGACAAAGGCCAGGATATCATTTTTGCAGTTTTCAAACTGCGGGGTCAATTGAATGGCCGAAGTCGGGCAGGCCTCTTCGCACAGACCACAATAAATGCAGCGCGCGAAGTTGATGCGAAACCATTGCGCATAACGCCGCCCGCCCTCTTTTTCGCCGGACTGCATGGATATGCAGCTGACCGGACAAACCGCCGAACACAGATAACAGGCCACACAACGTTCGGCACCATCCGGATCCCGGGTTAAAATGATACGGGCCCGACTGCGCGCCGGCAACGGTCGTTTGTATTCAGGGTACTCTTCCGTTATGGGTTTGCGAAAGAGATGTTTGAAAGTCGTCGCAAAGCCAATCGCGAGCGCCTTAACGGATTCTATGGCATCATTCATGGATTAATTGCATCTTTCTTTTTTATGGGTATGTATGTAAACGCGATGTTGGTTGTTAGTCGTCCGTTGTCCGTTGAGGTATCGGGCATTTTTTGCTTTCTTCAATTTAATCCACAACTCAATTGCAACGGACAGGCCCTATATTAATAGTATTGCCCCCGTTACCATAATGTTAATGAGCGCCGTAGGTATGAGCACCTTCCAGCCCAGCGCCATGAGTTGATCATAGCGCAGCCGCGGCAGGGTTCCACGAACCCAGATCATAACGAGCGCCACAAGAATCATTTTGACAAAAAGCCATACCGCCGGCGGCAAAATCGGACCCCGCCAACCCCCCAAAAACAGCACCGCCACCAGAGCACCCAGTACCTGCAGATGAACATATTCGCCCAGAAAAAAGAGGCCGAAGCGGATACCGCTATATTCCGTGTGATATCCGGCACCGAGTTCATTTTCAGCTTCGGGCATATCAAAGGGAATGCGTTTACTTTCAGCCATGGCACTGATCATAAAAAT
>CAZJHF010000307.1:0-5057 GCA_964545505.1 uncultured Desulfobacterales bacterium
GTCGGCGTATTGCTGATCGGGTTTGCCCTGCTGGACGGGTTTGATCTGGGTATCGGCACCCTTTTGCCCTTTGTCGCCCGAACCGATGAACAGCGACGCGTCATGCTCAATGCCATCGGCCCTACCTGGGAGGGAAACCAGGTCTGGTTGATTACGGCCGGTGGGGCCCTGTTTGCGGCCTGGCCGCTGGTTTATGCGGCCGCTTTTTCAGGTTTTTACTGGGCCATATTGCTGGTTTTATTTGCCCTGTTTTTCAGACCCATTGGATTTGAATACCGCAGCAAGGTTGCCGATCCTCGCTGGCGCACTGCCTGGGATTGGGGATTATTTGTGGGCGGCTTCGTGCCGGCCCTGGTATTCGGCGTCGCTTTCGGGAATTTGCTGCAAGGCGTTCCGCTTCAATACGATGAATTTGTGCGGCCGACTTACACCGGCAGCTTCTGGGGTTTGCTGAATCCGTTCGCCCTGCTGGCCGGAATCATCAGTGTGACCATGTTGATTATGCACGGTGCGGTTTATCTCCAGTTGCGCACCGAGGGCGACATCAACGCCCGCGCCAGGAAAGCGGTGCGAATTTTCGGCCTTGTATTCATGGTCGCCTTTGCCGGCGCCGGCATCTGGCAGGCTTTTGGCATAGACGGATATCAGATCGTTTCGATGCCGGATGCCGGCACCGCGTTCAGCCCGCTGGCAAAAAAAGTGGAAGTGGCCGCCGGTGCATGGATGCAAAACTATTCAACCTGCGGGTGGACCATCATCGCTCCGGTGATGGCTTTTGCAGGCGGCATTCTGGCAATCCTGCTGTCGGGAATCAAACGGCCCGGTCTGGCCTTTGTCTTCAGCGGAACCGCCCTGGCCGGTGTTATCCTGACAGCCGGTTTTGCAATGTATCCGTTTGTGATCCCCTCCAGCACGGATCCCAACAGCAGTCTGACGATTTATGATGCCACCTCCAGTCATCGCACCTTGAATTTAATGTTTATGGCGGTAGTAATATTTTTACCCATTGTCATCGGCTATACCAGCTGGGTGTACCGGGTTTTACGGGGAAAGATAACGGAAGAAAAGATAAGAGAAGAGACGCATTCGGTATATTAGAGACTCTTGAGAACTTTTGACAATATTCTATACCGTATGGGGAAAAGGAGCAATTTATGTGGTACTTCGCGTGGATCTTAGGTGTATTGCTGGCCTGCGCCTTCGGCATCATCAACGTGATGTGGATGGAAACCGAAGAAATGCTGGGTGCAGAGAAGGATAAGTACGTCTCATTAAAAGATTAAAAGCTATCTCAAATATGCATCTTACGCCCAATGGCTGCGTTGCCCTTGAAGGTAAGCTACATATTTGAGATAGCTTTTAAATTTACTCTACGCCAGTGGCTGAACCAGTTCGATGGTTATATTTTCAGGTCCTTTGAAAAAGGCAATCATTAAACCGGCTGCTTCTGTGGGCATCATGAAAAATGAGTAGCCGCGTTTGGAAAGATCTTCATAGGCAGCCTGAACATCTTCTACCTGCAAGCCGATGTGATCATATCCGTAGCTGGAAGGGGTAAGGTTTTCCCTTATATTTTCACCCTCGCGGGCAACCCGCAAGTTGATGTCAATACCCTGAAGGTCCAGAGTTGCACCATCCGCGGTCCCGAATTTCCTGCGTTCAACAAGTTCGGCGCCAATGGCCTCTTCAAAAAAGCCGATCATTTTTTCCAGGTCCCGACAGATTAAATGCACGTGATGCAGGCTGTAAGTCATTTACTTTCTCCTATCCTATAGCGAAGGTTCTGCAGAACATCTTTTTTGCTCACGGGTGCTATTTTTTTGCTTCGGCCTGAACTTCTTTTTGAATGGCTAAAATTTTGCGGATCCATGGAATTGATTTTTGGACCTTATCCGGCAACTCTTTAACGGCGTCAGCTGCTTCGGATTTAGTCGGATAAACACCGTATAGCAACGGATACCATTGTTGGCCTTTATATTCGGTTTTGTAATAGGCGACATTTTGATTCTGCAGCAGTTTATGTACTTTAATAAAGTTTAATAGCCATTCTTCGTTTCGAACACCTAACACCTGCAGGGTGTAAAAAGAGGGATTCTGATCAAGCAGCCAGCTTTCACGGTAAATCGTATTTTTTACGGTGTCTTTTTGGGGAGTTAGCGGCTTTATGGGCAGCGGTTTTACCTGCGTTTGCAGGATGGGTTGTGGCGGCATCTTTGCCAGTGTAGTCGGCTGCTTTGCAGCCGGTGGTTGCTTGTTTGTCTCCGCGACTGCCCGGGGAGGCGTCTCTTTGGCCTTCGGTGCCACCCGATTAACGAACTTAGGTGTGTCGAAATCCGCGACGGCCGGGATTTTCGCGCGAAATACGCGCAGGGATGCCTTTTTCTTCTCCGGTGTGGTTCGCGGAGTCGAATCTATTTGATTGAAAACAAACAGCCCCAGAACCACTGCGGCTATTCCGGCAACGACCCAGCCTACGGCTTTAAAAGGAAGATTTCTTAGCAAGGTGAAAATACCCTCCGATTGTGAGTTATGTGAATACTTTTTTTTAAGCCATCGATCTGCGCGCTCATTAATCCGTCCGGGAAGCCCTTCAGATTTTTTGTGGATCATTTTAACGACGGATGGTTTAAAAAGGCTTTCTCCGGTATGGCCGGCCATGGCCGGCCGGTACTGAAGATAGGAGTCGACTTCCACTCTTGTCAGCACCGGCATGGTAATTTTGTTGATTGCCATGTCACTGGCGGCTGATTCTGAAAGCGCTGTTATATAAGTGCTTAAGCTTGGTTCGCCGAACAGCACCAGTCGCTTGATTTTATGTGAGCTTTCGGGTACCAGGGCTTCCTGCAGCAAAAAGCCCAAATCCTTTTCTGACAACTTATGCGCATCGTCAACGATCACAATCGGGTCTTGGACATCCTGCTGGGCAAAAACCGGATAGCTGTCGGATTGTTGACCGGGCGAAGGTTTATCCGATGTGCTCGTACGATCAATGTGGATGCGGCCGGCTTTCCACGGCACAGCGGTCGTAACCAGATAGCGATGCAACAGGGTGGTTTTTCCGCTCCCGGACTCACCAATGACCAGCACGAGCAGATCCATCCCCTGAACCAGGTGATTCAGCAGCTGCAGTCGCTGCTCAAATGAGTCAAAAGGGTAGTAAAACTTGGCGTCCGGTTCAGGAGCAAACGGGTCCCGCTTAAGACCGAGAGCAGATCGGTAATTTTGATCTTGATTTGTCTGAAACACGGTTATCCCCAATAAGGGAATTATGCTATGTATTGTCAGAAAGTCAAGAATTTGTTTTCTGCTCAGGAGGCATAGATCGAGCACTTTTGGACGGCCATGGCTGCTTCCTGCAGGGCTTCGGCAAAGGTCGGATGGCCGTGTATGGTGCGGGCAATGTCTTCGGAACTGGCACCGAACTCAACTGCCAGGACACATTCGGCGATCATGTCCGCTGCGCGCGGGCCGATGATGTGGACCCCCAGAAGGCGGTCGGTTTTTTTATGGGCGATGACTTTAACGAAACCCTCGGTTTCACCCATACAGCGTGCTCGCCCGGCACCGGAAAACGGATAGGTACCGGTACAATATTCGATCTCCCGCTCTTTGACCTGTTCTTCGGTAAGCCCCACGCTGGCCACCTCCGGCCAGGTGTAGATCACCGATGGGATGGCATCATAGTTGACTTCTCCGGGCTTGCCGGCGATGCATTCGGCCGCAGCGATGCCCTCGGCCGAGGCCTTGTGGGCCAGCATCGGCCCGGCAATGAGGTCGCCGATGGCATAAATGGATGGAATGTTAGTGCGATAGGAGCTATCCACCAGCAGGTGACCGGTGTCGGGGTCTGTTTTAATTCCGATCTCTTCGAGGCCCAGTCCCCCGGTGCGGGGACGGCGACCCACGCTGATAAGAAGACGATTGCAGGCTAAGCTTTCTTTACCTTTTTTTGTTTCTAGATCCACCTGCACTGATTTATTGGATATTTTAGCAGCGGTTACCCTGGCTTGCATCCGGAAATTAATCCCCTGACGCTTGAGAACCCGCTGCAGTTTGCGCCCCACCTGTCCATCAAGGGTCGTGGCGATTTTCGGCAGCATTTCAATCACCGTTACCTTGGCTCCGAGCCGCAGCCACACTGAACCCAACTCCAGCCCGATGTAACCGCCGCCCACAATACCCAGATGTTTGGGGACCGTATCCAGGTTTAAGGCCTCCCGCGAGCTGATCAAATGCCGGCCGTCAAACTCCAGGCCCGGCAATGATGTCGGCTCTGCTCCAGTGGCCAAAATAATGGCTTGGGTCTGGAGGCTTGATTGTTCGGCTTTTTTAGTTCCTGAAGCATTTAGCGCAATTTCGACGCGGTCGGTTCCGGCCAGCCGGGCGGTACCGTAAATGATTTCAATTTTGTGGCCTTCAAGAAGTTTTCTGACATTTTCGGTTAATTCCTGAACAACTTTTTCCTTGCGGGCCATCATGGTCGGCAGGTCCAAGCTTACACGGCCGGTTTTAATGCCGTGAGCGGCAAACTGTTCTTTTGCCAGATGGTAGTATTCGCTGGAATCCAGCAGTGCTTTGCTGGGGATGCACCCGACATTCAGACACACACCTCCCAGGCGCGGTTCTTTTTCGACGCAAGCCACCTTCATACCGAGCTGGGCAGCGCGGACCGCAGCTACATAACCACCGGGACCGCTTCCGATAATAACGACATCATAGTTTTTATCTTTGGCCATATTAAATCTCCATCATCATGCGTTCCGGGTTTTCGACAAACTCCTTGATACGTTTGAGGAAGGTGACCGCTTCTTTGCCGTCCACGATACGGTGATCGTAGCTTAAGGCCACATACATCATGGTCCGGATGACGATTTCATCATCAATCACAACCGGACGCTTTTCAATTTTATGCATTCCCAGAATAGCGCTTTGGGGTGTATTTAAAATTGGTGTACTCAACAGTGAGCCGTAAACGCCGCCGTTACTGATGGTAAACGTGCCACCCTCGAGATCTGAAATTTCAAGACGATTTTCCTGGATTTTTTTGACATAATCTA
>CAZJHF010000308.1:0-4986 GCA_964545505.1 uncultured Desulfobacterales bacterium
GTCAAGGCCCCCTTTCGCAAGCCCCATATTGTCATGACACCCAAAAGCCTGCTGCGCCATCCGCTGGCGGTATCGACCATCGACGACCTGTCGACCGGCCATTTTTTACCTGTTTTGGATGATCCTGCCGGCGCCAAACAGGCAACGACCATTTTGGTCTGCAGCGGAAAAATTTTTTATGAGCTGTTTCAAAACCGCAACGATTTGGGCAAAACAGATGTTGCTGTCGTGCGGCTCGAACAATTCTATCCGTTTCCAGAATCACAGCTCAAAGAAATATTCCAAAAATATCATCAGGCAAAGAAATGGTTCTGGGTCCAGGAGGAGCCGCAAAATATGGGCGCATGGCAATTTGTGCAGTCGCGCCTGAACGCCGTTTCCCGAAAATCATTCAAATATATCGGCAGAAAAGCATCTTCCAGCCCGGCTTCCGGTTTTCCCGGCCTGGCCAAGTTGGAACAGCAGGCAATCATCGCCAAGGCCCTGGGACCGCCGGCGGTCAGTAAAAGTAAAGGCAAGGCCGCCGCGGGCTAATTTCGGCCGGCTTGCTGCCGGCCTCAAACAGGTTTCAGGTGTCAGGTTTCGGGTGTCAGTAAACAGATGACGGGGGACAGAAAACAGAAGTCAGATAGGGTGATTCACCTTCCAGTTTTTAGTATTTGTCTTCTGCCCTCTGTTTTCTTAAAACTGACACCTGAACACTGACACCTATTTGGGGCTGACACCTGACACCCGAAACTTTTTAGTTTTGACACCTGAAACCTAATAGGAAACCGAGCCCAATTTAAGGTTTCGCTGATAAATTGGATTAAATAAAAATGAGGCTGTTATGTTAGTTGAAGTTAAGGTTCCCAGCGTGGGCGAATCGGTTACAGAGGCATTGCTGGCTCAGTGGTTTAAAAACGATGGCGATGCGGTAACCCAAGACGAGCCCCTTTTTGTGATTGAAACCGACAAAGTCACATTAGAGGTTGTTTCCGAAGCCGCGGGCGTACTTGCCATCAAGGTTCAGGAAGGCGAAACGGTGGCCATCGGCGCTGTGGTCGGCACGATTGACACTGCCGCGGCTTCGAAACCGGCTGAACCGCCGCCGGCAACCGAAGCACCTGAAATAAAGGCAGCACAACCCCCGGCTCCCGCATCCGAAGCACCGCAGGAGCCGGCTCCTGTACCACCGGTCTCAGAAACACCTTCCGCGCAACCGGTATCACCGCCAGCCCAACCCTTGCCGAATTTGGATCACCTGGCGCCATCTGTGCGGCGTCTGATCACCGAAAAAAACCTGGATCCAAACCAAATCTCCGGAACCGGCCCCGCCGGGCGCATCACCAAAGGCGATGTTATTTTGTTCCTGGAAGGGTTGCAGCCACCGGCGACGATTTCAGGCGATGGTTCTGTTCAACAACCGGTCCAAACCCCAAAACAACCGTCAGCTGAAACACCAGAGCCCGGACAAGAAGTGATTACGCGCAAACCGATGAGCCCGATCCGCCAGCGAATTGCCTCTCATTTGCTCGCAGCCAAACAAAATACGGCCATGCTCACCACCTTTAACGACATCGATATGACCCGGGTAATGGCGCTGCGTGCCGAGTACAAAGAAAGTTTTAAGAAAAAATATGACATCTCGCTGGGCATGATGTCCTTTTTTATCAAAGCCTGTGTGGAGGCCCTCAAGGAATTTCCCGAAGTCAATGCCTATATCGACGATAAGGACATCATCTACCATCATTATTATCATATCGGTGTGGCTATCGGCTCGGAAAAGGGATTGGTGGTTCCGGTCATCCGTCATGCCGATCAGCTCAACTTCGCCGAACTGGAACAGGCCATTATCGATTTTGTCGTTAAGATTAAAGATAATCGACTGGAACTGTCGGATTTAGAAGGCGGCACGTTTACCATCAGCAACGGCGGCGTTTTCGGTTCGCTGCTGAGCACACCGATACTCAATATGCCCCAGAGCGGAATCCTGGGGATGCACCGAATCGATAAACGGCCCATTGCGATGGAGGACCAGATCGTTATCCGACCCATGATGTATGTTGCACTCAGTTACGATCACCGCATCATTGATGGTCGTGAAGCTGTCACCTTTCTCAAACGCATCAAAGAATGTATCGAGAACCCGGAACGTATGATGATGGAGATTTAGTTATGGCTGCAAACAGCACCTACGATGTGATCATTGTCGGTAGCGGGCCCGGCGGTTATGTGGCTGCCGTGCGCGCCGCCCAGCTGGGTTTAAAAGTTGCCTGTATTGAAAAAGCGCCACGTCTGGGCGGCGTTTGTCTGAATGTCGGCTGCATCCCCAGCAAAGCCCTGCTGGACTCGAGCGAATATCTCCAGCTTGCCAAAAGTCAGTTTGCCGATCATGGTATCAAAACCGGCCGCGTCAGCGTTGATCTGGCGGTGATGATGGCCCGCAAGGAAAAAGTGGTTCAGGATCTGACTGAAAATGTCAAAAGGCTGCTAAAGGGCCATAAAGTGGAAATCCTTCCGGGTACCGCTCAACTGGCCGCTGCCGATCAGGTCACGGTCGAATCCGATACAGGTTCATCCAAAAAAAAGCAACGCACCACCTTGTCCGCCAAGGCCATTATTCTGGCCACCGGCAGTGAAAGCATTCCATTGCCCGATCTGCCCTATGACGGCAACCAGATTATCAGCTCCACCTGCGCTTTAAAATTGGATGCGGTACCCAAACACCTGGGCATCGTGGGTGGTGGTTATATCGGCCTGGAGCTGGGTTCGGTCTGGCTGCGACTGGGCGCCAAGGTCAGTGTGTTTGAAATGCTGCCTAAAATCGCCACCGGCACAGACGGCCAGGTGGGCCGCAAACTGCAGCGCGTCCTCAAACGCCAGGGGTTTAAATTTCATATGAATTCGAAGGTCACCCGGGCCATAACGATGGCTAAAAACATCAAGGTCGAGCTGGAAACCAAAGGTAAAAAGGAAACGGTCACCTGTGACAAATTGCTGGTAAGTGTCGGGCGGCGGCCTTTTACCGGCGGTCTGGGTTTGGAGAAAGTGGGTGTCGAAACCGATCCGGAAACCGGCTGTGTCAAAGTGGATCATGCATATCGCACCAATATTCCTTCGATTTATGCAATCGGTGATTTGATTCCAGGACCCATGCTTGCTCACAAAGCCTCGGCTGAAGGGATTGCGGTGGCCGAAATTATTGCCGGGCGTCCCGGTGAGGTCAATTACGATGCCATCCCATCCATTATTTACACCTGGCCAGAGGTGGCCAGTGTGGGGCTGACGGAAGAACAGGTCAAAGAACGCAATATTCCCTATTGTTCAGGAACGTATCCTTTCACCGGTGCCGGACGGGCTCGCTGTATGGGAGAGACTGAAGGGTTTGTTAAGGTCCTGGCTCACGAAAAAACCGATCGGATTTTAGGGGTGCACATTATCGGACCACGGGCAGCGGATATGATTGCCGAAGGTGTGCTGGCAGTTGAGTTCGGGGGTAGTTCAGAAGATATCGCCCGCACGGTGCACGGGCATCCGACATTTGCTGAAGCCTTGATGGAAGCCGCCATGGCGGTTCAAAAGTGCTCGATCTACGCTTCTTGAGTTTCCATTGAACAAAAGTGACCAAAGTTAAGGAATTCTATCCTTTTTTATTATTGCTCACGCAAAGCCGCTAAGCCGCAAAGAATTATAAATAAGAAAAATAGAAAAACCTTGGCGTCTTTGCGCCTTGGCGTGAGGCCCAAATCCGCCATTCTTTTTAGCTCACCTGCATTTATGACTATTTCTAATCCTCAAATAAAGGTGTGCTAATGTAGCGCTCCGCCGGACTGGGGATAACCACCACGATGGTCTTGCCGCCGGATTCAGGACGCTTGGCCACCTCAAGGGCTGCTTTCACCGCCGCCCCGGATGAAATACCACAGACAATACCTTCCAATTTGGACAGCAGGCGGGATGTTTCAAAGGCGTCATCGTTGGAAACGGTCACCACATCATCGAGCAGCGACTGGTCCAAAACATCCGGCACGAAGCCGGCGCCAATTCCCTGAATTTTGTGCGGTCCCTTTTGGCCGCCGGAGAGCACCGGAGAATCGGAGGGTTCCACAGCGATGGCCTTGAACGATGGCTTACGCGGTTTGATGACCTGCGATACCCCCGTGATGGTGCCGCCGGTGCCGACACCAGCAATCAGAATGTCAACTTTGCCTTCGGTATCCTGCCAGATTTCCTCAGCGGTCGTTTCACGGTGAATTCTGGGATTGGCCGGATTTTTAAACTGATTGGGCATAAACGAATCCTTGTCAGAATCCAGTATCTCCTGAGCTTTCTCGATTGCCCCCGGCATGCCATTGGCACCGGGTGTCAAAACCAGCTCTGCCCCCATATGCGTTAACAGTTTGCGTCTTTCGATGCTCATCGTATCGGGCATCGTCAAACACAGGCGATAATTTTTAGCGGCGCAGATAAAGGCCAGCGCAATGCCCGTATTCCCGCTGGTGGGCTCAACGATAAGGGTTTGGGGGGTAATAGAACCTTCCAGTTCACCGGCTGCAATCATCGAGGCCGCAATGCGGTCTTTAACGCTTCCCAGGGGATTGAAAAATTCCAGTTTGGCCAGTATTTCCGCATCCAGTCCTTCATTAATTCGATTCAGCCGAACCAGCGGTGTCGAACCGATGGTGCTGCTGACAATGGAATGATATTTCATATCTAACCTCCCATAAAAAAGCTGCGCTTTTTTAGTTATTGGTTATTGGATATTCGTTATTGGTTGATGAAAAGTTGAATAGAACGAACCAAGAAAAAATGAATAACAATTAGTGACCAGCCGATGTAGCGATGGAGAATATATAATTAGCGCTATGATGCTAAAGATAAGACTGCAATACAAATAACGAATAACCATCATCTTGATTAATGGGCTGCCTTGAGCTTCTCCCTAAGCAGCTTCTGCTCTTTAGACTTATAGATCAGTCGCGGGGTCTCAATGACAACGGTGGT
>CAZJHF010000309.1:0-4941 GCA_964545505.1 uncultured Desulfobacterales bacterium
ACACCTGCGCGGCTGAATTCAAGGCGGCCACCCCCTATTATTACTCCACCTATGAGTTGGAAAACGAGGCCCGGGTATCGGATCGCAAAAAAGTAATGATTCTGGGCGGCGGCCCCAACCGCATCGGACAGGGGATCGAATTTGACTACTGCTGCGTGCATGCTTCTTTTGCGCTGCGCGAAGAAGGTGTCGAAAGCATCATGGTCAACTGCAATCCCGAGACGGTCAGCACGGATTACGACACGTCTGACAAATTGTATTTTGAACCCCTGACCCAGGAAGATGTGCTTCACATCGTGGAAACCGAAAATCCGATGGGCGTCATTGTTCAATTTGGCGGGCAGACCCCGCTGAATCTGTCAATTGAGCTGCATGCCGCCGGGGTTCCGATCCTGGGCACACAGCCCGACAGCATCGATCGTGCCGAAGACCGCAAGCTGTTTCAAGTTATGCTCAACAAGCTCGGTTTGGTACAGCCGGCCAACGGAACGGCTTTAAACGTTGATGATGCCCTGAAAGTGGCTGAAACCATCGGTTATCCGGTGGTGGTGCGCCCTTCTTATGTGCTCGGTGGGCGGGCTATGAAAATCGTTTACGATAAGGCCGGGCTGGATAATTTTACCCGTCTGGCGATCATAGCCTCACCGGGTTATCCGGTTCTGATTGATAAATTTGTCGAAGATGCATTTGAATTTGATGTGGATGCCATCTGCGACGGGCAGACCACGATTATCGGTGGTATCATGGAACACATCGAGGAAGCGGGTGTGCATTCCGGTGACTCGGCCTGTGTGTTGCCGCCGGTCAATATTGAACCGCAATTTATCGACCAGATCACCCAAGCCACCAAAGCGATGGCCAGCGAACTGAAAGTGGTGGGCCTGATGAATGTCCAGTACGCCCTGAAAGACGGCCAGCTGTATGTGCTCGAAGTCAACCCCAGGGCATCGCGTACGGTTCCGTTTGTCAGCAAGGCTACCGGTGTGCCCCTGGCCAAACTGGCGACCAAAGTGATGCTGGGTCGATCTCTGGAAGAGCTGGGTTTAAGCGCTGAAATCGTCCCAGCGCACCTGTCGGTTAAAGAGGCGGTGCTGCCCTTTGATCGTTTCCCGGATGTAGACATTTTACTGGGTCCGGAAATGAAATCCACCGGGGAAGTCATGGGGATCGGTTTAGACTTCGGGTCGGCTTATGCCAAAGCCCAATTGGGCGCCGGTCAGAATTTGCCGACCAGCGGCACGGTATTTATCAGCGTGATCGACGCTGACAAAAAAACCGTATTGCCTGTGGCCGCAAAATATCGGGATGCCGGATTTGATATAATGGCTACCCATGGAACATCTCAATTTTTGGCTGATCACGGAATCCCCAATAAAGCCGTCAACAAAGTATCCGTCGGCCGCCCGCATGTGGTTGATGCCATCAAAAATTCCGAGATCCAGCTGATTATCAATACCTCCATCGGTGGTGAAACCCGGCGCGACGGCTACTATATCCGGCGCAACGCCCTGCGCTATAAAATCCCTTATGCCACCACCACAGCCGGTGGCATGGCAATTTTCAAGGCTATTGAAACACTGCGCCAGAAGAAAATGACCGTCAAAACGATCCAGGAATACAATGCGGAAACGTGAATGCGTTTATCAGGAGCACCAAGCTAAATGAAGATTGAAGAAACATCTCGTGTCAAGTTTCAAATCTCCAGTTTCGATGACGAAAAGCCCCGTGAAGCCTGCGGAATTTTTGGCATCTATGATCATCCGGAAGCGGCTGCACTGACTTATTTTGGCCTTTATGCTTTGCAGCACCGCGGGCAGGAAAGCGCCGGCATCGCGGTTGCCAAGGACATGCAGCTCAGCGAGCATAAAGGTATGGGACTGGTATCAGATGTCTTTGACATGAAGCATCTGTCGCGGCTGGACGGCGGCAGCGCCTTGGGCCACGTGCGCTATTCAACAACCGGCAGCTCCATTTTGACCAACGCCCAGCCCTTTCGGGTTCGCCATCGAAAAAAATCCTATGCGGTGGCCCACAACGGCAATTTTACCAATGCGCATATGCTCAAGAATGAACTCGAAGGCGCCGGTTCCATTTTTCAGTCCACCATGGACAGTGAGATTTTTTTGCATCTTTTTGTCAAAAACCTCAAGTCCGGTTTTGAGCAGGCATTAATCGAAACTGTCTCGCGGCTGGAGGGCGCCTATTCCATCATTATGCTGACCAGCAAAGGTGAGGTCATCGGCATTAAAGATCCACATGGCTTTCGGCCATTGTGTCTGGGAAAACTCAACGGTAATTATGTGCTGGCTTCTGAAACCTGTGCCTTTGATTTGATCGAAGCTGAATTTATCCGTGAAATAGATCCCGGTGAAATCGTCATTATTGGTGAAGGCGGCATTAAAAGTATTCAACTGCCGACCCCTCCGACCCGGGCATTTTGTATTTTCGAATTTATCTATTTTGCACGGCCGGACAGTACCATTTACGGTCAAAATGTTTATTCAACACGCAAGGCGCACGGGCGCTGTCTGGCCCGGGAGGCGCCCGTGGACGCTGATCTGGTAATGCCCTTTCCCGATTCCGGGACCTATGCGGCCCTGGGGTATTCGGAAGAATCCGGCATACCATTTGAAATGGGGATGATCCGCAATCACTATGTCGGCCGAACCTTTATCCAGCCCACCCAGGGTATGCGGGATTTCGGCGTGCGGATTAAACTGAATCCGGTCAAAGAGCTTCTCAAGGGCAAAGATCTAATTATTATTGAAGATTCCATTATTAGAGGCACCACTATTAAAACCAGGGTAAAATCGTTACGGAAATTAGGCGTGCGGCGAGTGCATATGCGGGTGGCCGGACCACCGCACCGGTTCCCCTGTCACTACGGTATCGATTTTTCGACCCGCGGGGAACTGATCGCAGCCCGCAAATCGGTTGCTGAACTCAAGGATTATCTGGGCCTGGATTCGCTGCATTACCTCAGTATTGACGGCCTGTTGAATTCCACCGGCCTTGAGAATCCCAAACAGCATTTTTGCAGCGCCTGCTTCGACGGTTGCTATCCGGTCAGCTTTGATGAAATGGTGTCCAAGCATTGCCTCGAAATCGGTGGTTAGTCGATCAATCAGCAGGTTTCATAGAATTCGTCAATTTCGGGTAATGGGTCTCTGTAAATAATAGGTTTCAGGTGTCAGGGCGCTGCGTGTCACTTTATAACCCGGAATTTCGCCGGAACATATTCTACTGATAGGCTTTGAGGCAAAAGGGTAGGCCCTTCGGGCCAAAGACTGACACCTGAACACTGACACCTGACACCTTTCTGGTTTAAGTAGACCTCCGGTAAAGATAGGAGCCCGCAAGATAAATTATAATATTTAGTAATTACAGTGTGTTAAAAATTCCTCCTTGCCCTTTTAAAGGGGGCGGTATAAAATATTAACGGTAAGCCCTTTTCAAACCCGCCCGGTTGCCTGGAGGACTGCATGCTTGAATCACGATACCTGAAGGATAATATTGAAAATATCCAAAAATTGCTGGCTATCCCGGCCCTTAAAAATTTTGAAACCAAAAGCCTGGGAAAGCTGCTGCGACTGAGCAAAATTCGCGAATACGACGACAGCGAGCGGATCATAAAGGAGGGGGATCGGGATCCGTGGCTCTATTTTTTACTTTCCGGCAAAATAAAAATCACCAAAGAAGGGCTGGAAATCGGCAGCTTGAATAAAAAGGGCGAAATCTTTGGTGAAATGCGAATTATCGACAGCATGGGCCGATCGGCTACCGTGCAAGCTGTTGGTAAAACCACCTGCCTGGCCATCGACACATCTGCCAAGAAAAGATTATCGCTGGGCAGCAGCACGGATGAGAGATTGGACTTTCTGCTGTTACTTTACCGCATTTTTGCAGAATTTATGTCCATCCGATTACGGGCCACCAATGAAGAGCTGATCATGGCCAAAAAGAAAGTCAAACGATTGATAGAACAATTATGAGTGTTAGAAGAACTGTCGCCTTTTCCAAAAATTCCGCTAATCTTTTTTTTCATATTCTCACCGAATGCAACCTTAACTGCCGGCATTGCTATATCAATCCTGAACAGCACGGCAAAACCCGAGTGCCCTTAAAAACCATCAAATCCTGGCTGGATGTATTTTCCGATGGCGGCCCAGCGCCCAACCTTATTTTTTTGGGTGGTGAACCGACGCTGCATCCGGATTTGGCCGAGGCTGTTCAACATGCACGCAGTAAAGGTTTCAGTTCCATTACCATCGATACCAATGGATTTTTATTTCACGACATCCTCAACAAGGTGGGACCGGAGGAGGTGGATTTTTTCAGCTTCAGTTTGGACGGCGCCACCCGCAAGACGAACGATGCGATCCGCGGGCAAGGGTCCCATGATACCTGCATAAAGGGTATCAAAAAGACCGTTGCCGCCGGTTTTGCTACCAGCCTGATTTACACGGTCAGCCGGGCCAATCTTGCTGAATTGAGATTGATGCCGACGCTTTTAAGCGATCTGGGGATCGAGCGCTTTTTTATTCAGGTCATCGGTTTGCGCGGCAAAGCAAGCCGGTCCGGTGCAAAGGTTGCTTTGCAGGTTTCTCGATCTGAATGGCTGCAAACGATCCCACCGCTGGCCGAAAAAATTGCCGCCCGGGACATAACCGTCAGCTACCCCAAAGTGTATCTTGAACCTGAAGAAACCTTTGAATGCGCTGGTCGCGTGGCCCAAAATTATTTCATCTTCCCCAACGGCCGGGTTTATCAATGCCCGCTGTGCGAAGATCTTCCCATTCACAGCCTGCAGTTAAAAGATAATCAGCTGATCCCTGCCGCCAAACTCAACGAGAGTGACTTGTTCGAACTGAACATTCCGGAAGGCTGCGTGATGAACAAACTGATTCAGCCCGACAATATAAGCTATGCGATCGGGGGCGT
>CAZJHF010000310.1:0-4925 GCA_964545505.1 uncultured Desulfobacterales bacterium
TTCCAATCGGTTAAGTGCATTTGTTATAAAGCCGGAGTCTTTTTCAAGATTAAAGACGGACAAAAATACTTCCTCGAAACTTAACCACCTCAAAATTTTCCTGAAATACTCTAAAAAGACAAAAGCTCATCTTTACGTGTTTCTATCAGCTGATAACTAATAGGTTGCTTAAATTTAGCAATCAAAATAATAACTGAATTTAACAAACATGAATTCACGTAAAACGAAAGGAGACACCATGTTAAAAAAAGGTAAAAAACCGGAAGATGACACAGGCTATGCTTATGACACGGTTTCCGAACAGACAACCTCGAAATCGGCAACCAGGCCATCCACAGGAACCAGGTCTGAAAATACCGTTATTGGGAAAAATATCTCTATTGAAGGCCAGATTCGCGGCGATGAACATCTCGATATTGATGGTTCAATGAAAGGTAACATACAGCTGACCAATCATAATTTTTCGATGGGTTCAAACGGACGGGTTGAAGGCGAGATCAAAGCCCAGAACGTAAAAATAAGTGGCCAAATGATTGGAAATATCAAAACACAGGGCAAGGTTGAAATTACCAAAGAAGCTGATTTTATGGGAGATATCAGGGCCAAGGGTATCTCGATTGAAGACGGTGCCTACTTTAAGGGCTCAATCGAGCTTGCTCAGGAGCCTCACAGAAAGACAACAGTGGCCGCAAAATCGACGCCCAATACAACCACCCAACCCGTTGATAAGTCCAAAACCCAAACGGCAAAAGTGGAAGTTAAGGAGAATTGATTTTTGGTTACCCCAACCGTACCGGTTTATGATTATTCAAATGCTGAACCCTCTCTTGCAGTCTTTACCAGCAGGATGCTTAAAATGTATTTTGAAAATCTTTACCGGTCCTCGACCGCACAGGTCCTTGATCTGGGACCCGTTTGCCAGGAAAATATCATTTATTTCGCCCAACGGGTGCAGCGCTTTCACGTTTGTGATTTGTTTTTACGATTGAATCGGAACCGACGCAAAGGTTTGTCCACCCAAAAGGTGCGCGACGATTTAGACTATGCACCGGGCAGTTTCGATGGGATCAATTTATGGGATTTTATTGACCATTTAAAAGCTGATGAGATCGGCAGATTGGTGAACCGGTGTCAAATCCTGCTAAAACCGGGGGGCATGATGACGGTTACCAGTTTTGAAAAGCAATGGGCACCCCCGCAAACCCATGCCTTTATTATCAAGGATGGCTATCAGGTAACGTTTCGTCTTCAGGATCACCTGGATTTGCCCCGGCATTACCACAGCAACAGAATTATGACAGCCGTCTTTTCGGAATTTCGGACCGTTAAGTCATTTATCTATCGCAATGGGGTCAGGGAGTTTTTATGCAAGAGTGACTAGTTTATCATGCCTTAACGCATTGAAAGAAAAATGTAGCGCGCTGTGCTCGCATGACGAGCCTAGATTACTTATGTAGGTTGATGGGTGTGGCTGTATTATAATCCTCATTTGATTCGCTTTGAAACTTTGAACATAAACTGTGATTAATCCGAAACGATTTTATATACGTTGTCTTTTTCTCTTACTTTTTCAGATATCTTAATGCCAACACTGTCACCTTTTTTGGCCTCTGTTATCGATTTGTGCTCGATCTGCATTGAGCTTACCCTGGACTCGCAATCGGTTGTGTGCCCTAAAAAGTGGAGGGTATCACCCACGGATACGGTTCCATTCTTTATTTCAATTGCTGCCACCGATATTTTGCTAAAATAGTTGGAAACAATCCCAATCAATTTCTCTTTCATGGCTAAGCCTCCGCTGTTTTTGGTTGCAGAAATTTTTTTTAATCTTTGAATCACTAAAATACGGGCGCGCAACGATTAGCATTAGAGGAAAATCATCACCAAATCAGATCGCTTATCGGTTCGAGCGGATGTGGAAGTGAGAAGTACTATGACGCGTCAGGATTGGATATTTTTTCAACTGCACCAGGCACAGGAATGGGGGTAGAAGTCGGTTCCGAATGGTCTTTCACTCAGCCTTGAACACTGCCAATGTTAAACAACTCATTACCAGAAATATTCTCTGAGCGTCAAGGGATTTTGATGGAAGAGGTCCGAACCCGTTTTACGCAGCGAGTCGTTGCGCCAGGCAATCAATATGCCGGTCATCCGTGCCGCAGCAACCGCCTAAGATCTTTATTCCCAACTCATGAAGGCCCGCTACCGTTTGACCGAAAACCTGAGGGTCTTCTTCAACCAGTTCTTTGCTATCGTCGAGTTCTTTGGGCTCAAGGGCGGCTGTGTTGGCCAGTAGACCGATCACCCGTTTTCTGACAGTTGAAGAAGAATTTGTAGCGTGCATGATACCGTTTCTAAAAATAGAGGCATGCGTGCAATTGGACATGTAGGCCAGGGGTTTGGGATCGACATCGGTATCGATGCGCGAAATGGCATCTTTCAAAGGTGTCCCATCAAGCAACGTGCCCTCAGCCCTGAAAATAAAACTGATAATATATGGCATTCCGGTAGCGGCCAGGGCCGTTGCCAGGCCGACTGCCTCAGACAGAGCCGGCAAAGTGGCAGCCAGCAGAAAATCCACGCCGGCCTCGGCGAGTTTGCCCGCCTGCCACGCGTGAAACGCGCGGGCATCATCCGCAGAAAGGGCTTCGGCCTGATTATAGGCGTCTCCACGGCAACTTAACAGGCCACAGATGACAATTTTATCGGCGTAGTTGCCATAGCTTTTGCGCATTTCATCAAAAAAGCGGAAGTTGTCTCCGTTGACATCCTTTGTTTCATAACCGGCTTTTGCGATTCTTTCACGGCTTGCACGCCAGGTGGGGGTGGAAAGAAGTAAGGGAAGATCATATTTGCAGCCAATATCAAGATATTGGCGATAGATTCCTGCAAGCGCATCGCGTTTGCGGTTATCATAGATGAACGCTGAATTGACAATTTCAGGATCAAGTTCAAATTCGCTATCGCGGCGCAGGCGCTCGATCACAGCGCCTTCACCCAGGATGCATTTCGCATTTTTTAAAAATTCAGGAAAGTGCAAATGCGTCATCAGGATACCTCCAAAACACCCGGCCGGGCGGTTGCATTCCTTCTGCGAATATTGATCTGAATGCCGGCATTCATTGCAGGTCAGACACGAGCCTTTGAAAATCGTCTGAGGCCGACAGAATGTCACGTGCAGCCGCCTTGATTCGATCCACAGCATCCGCCTCGAGGTGAAAAGACGTCGGCAAATTCAACAGGTGCTGGCGCTCGATTTCGTCCGGTGTCTGGTCAAGAGTAACTTCGATTAAATAGGTTTTTACACTGCAATTGCGATCCGGCGAATCGGAACCGGTTTTTCCCTTTTTACAGCGCACCGCGGTAATGGATTTTTCCCAGCCTTTGATTTCGCGTCGCAGTAAATCCAGGGTGTCAAATGAGTAGCGATCCAGGGGAATTGATGAAATTACCCCGAAGGTGCCGATGATCGGCGCTGATTCGCGTTGTCTGGCAAAGTCGGGTTGCACCTGGCCTCTGGCATTGATGACGATGATGGCCAGTTTATCGGTGTTGTGCAGACCCAGAGAATGCATCTGCTGCCAGATATTTTTCCGCTGGGCGGTGTAGTTGAGGATGAACCGCACCCCCAGGTTATCGGATAGCCCGCCGTCAAATAAATGAATATAAGCATATTTTTCTACATCCAGGTAGCTGCTCAGGATTCTGGCGTTCTGATAACGGCGCGTTACTTCTGAGTCTTCGCGCGTGGCTTCAGCGGCCCATTCCGGAAGCTGATAATCACAGGTGCCGGCGTAATTTTTAAGAACAATGGTGGAAAACGGGCCGGGGATAGCCGCCGAAGCGGTTACCGCCCGGGATACCGGGTACGATGATAGGTCCGCACAAATGGGAGCGAACTGCTCGCCCAGAAAGGTAAATTGAGAGCCCAGGGCAATGTCTGTGGCATTGATGGCAATCAACGGCAGCCGGGGCAGCTGAAAATCACCAAAGGTTTTGCCCTCAAACAGAACTTCATCAAAATATTCAGCAACAAGGTCCGAACGGTCGTAATACGTCGACGCCAATTTCGACCAGTTTGACGGTGCGATCAGCTTTAAGGCCAGCTCGCTTTCGACATCGCGTTTGAGAAACTTGGACTCAAAATCCTCAAGAATGCGGTCGCCGAAAAGTCCATAGTATGCCGATGTGAAACTGCCCCCCGAAACCGAGCTAATCACATCAACTTCATCCAACAGGCGAAGCTGCCTGCCACCCACCACAACCTGCGTTTCGGCCAGCGCTTTCAAAACCCCGTACGATAAAGCTGCAGCGCGGGTGCCACCCCCGGAGAAGGTCAAAATCAGCAAAAGCTCATCGGATTTTTGTGAACCCGTTTGATTTCGCAGGTAATAGCGATCGACTGCCTGCACATTTGGAATTTGGGTGTTGACCATATAGTGCGCCGTGCAGGCCGTCAGCAACAGGATGCTCAAAAGACCTGCGAAAAGATTCAAAATAGGCGCTTCTGCGATTTTTAAATTTTTCATCAAACCATCCGTTTGAAAAATGGTGCCTTAAGAGGGCAAGGCTTGCCTGGTTTCGTTTATGCGAGCCGCTTTTGGTAATTCCTAAAATGAAAGATAGATGAAAACGTATTGTCCCGCATTGATATCAATGCTCAGGTTGCCGCCCCGTGACTCGGCATAGACAATCCAGGCCGGCCGATCATCCGGGCCGCATTCCAGATTCGGATACGATTCACCGGTTTGGCCCTGGTACCAGGACAGCAGCATCGGGTCCGCGCAAATCTCCTTAGCCTTTTGTTTTGCCAGCCCCTTGGCCTCTTCAAAACCCAGGTCCGGATTATCGACTTTTAGCGTGATGTGCTCCCCCGGATAATCTTTGATCTTTGGCTTTATTATTTCCATTGTTCACACCTGCCC
>CAZJHF010000311.1:0-4925 GCA_964545505.1 uncultured Desulfobacterales bacterium
CCCTCGTAGAACCACACAAATCCCAGCACCGTGCCGAAAAAACCGAGATAAAAAATATTCCACCAGTCAGTGATCGAATAATGGATGCAATTGGCAAGACCCTCGCCATAGGCGGGTATAAAAAGCAAAATGGTTCCGGTTAACGAACTGTAGGTGACCGAAGCCAGGGGAGATAGGCCCGACATAACGGCTTTGCCGAGTAAAGAAAACGTCACCCAGCTGGCCACACACAAAAAAATATAAACTTCACCCCATCCCAGATTGCCGTGCAAAATCACGCGAAGGTCACCCTTTGATATGGCCAAAATGGCACCGATTACAGATATGACAATACCCGTGGTTTTAATGCCATCTAACTTTTCTTTAAAAATAGCAGCTGATAAAAGGGCTATCAATATTGGATTATTGGCGATGATGATCGCCGCCCGGCCAGCCTCGATGAGTTTCAGTCCCTTAAAAAAGAATACGTTGTAGAAAAAAACACCCGTCAACCCAAGCAAAAAGACGGGCAGGAGTTGTCCCTTTTTTAATAATGCCAGTTTGCCTTCCACTTTCCAGGTGATAAAAACCAGAAATAGGGATGCCACCACAAATCGAAAAAATGCTGCCGAAAAGGGCCCCACATGCTGCGCCAGGCTGCGTCCGGCGACAAAAGTCCCCCCCCAGAAAAAAGCGGTAAGCAGCAATTTAAGATAAGTGACCATACAGTCTATATTCCCGGCTCGGAGGGCTCAGTCCTTCTCGATGGCCTGTGTGTTGGAGGGATGGAAAAATGAAAAGGTGCCGCAACTGGGTGATTCAAGGTATCCCCGCGGGATCTAACCTTCATCTAAATTGAACGCTTGTCGAGGTTTACCTGCCTCGGGCAGGTTGCCGCCGTGTTGGGGCGAAGCTGAAAGCTACACGGCAGATGTCGTTTCGCTATAGTCGCCTATGCGGAACGGCATCTAACGCAGTAGATGCGGTAAGATCGGCGAGCCCCCATGGGGTTTTAAATTAAAAATATTAAGAATGGTAAAATTCCTAAGAATTAAGAAGTTCCCCCCATATTTTTAATTTAAAACGCTCAATTTAGATTTCATTATTTTTGTTTGCAACCAGTTGGTCGATTATTTGAGAAATGATGTCATCCGCTTTAGATGACGGGACTCGCGCTGAGCCTGCACCGGGGTGCCCCCCACCGCCGAATTGTGCCAGCATCAATCCGACATTGACATTGCAGCCGGGGTTAAAAATGCTGTGGCCCAAATTAATAACCACCATGTCCTTATGTTGATCCTCGTAGCGAATTCTCACATTCACCGAAGCCTCAGGAAACAGGGAGTAAACAAGGAATCGATTGCCAAAAGGAGCTCTATCGAACGGTCGAAAGTCAGTTAAGGCAACATGCTGTTTGATGATGGTGTGCTGTTTTAACACATCTACATAGCGATCATTTTGATAAACCACATCCTGGCAATGCTGCTTAACCTCATCATTTTCTAGAACCTCGTGGATATCCTTCTCTCTGAAAAGTGCAACCAGTGTGTTCCAGTATGGCACGTTGGATTGGGCCTCGTTTGACACCGTCAGCGAGACGAGCACATACGGATACTTTTCAGGGTGAAGAACTTCATCCAAGGTCAAATTGGCCGAATCAATCTTATCTGCAGCCTGCACGAGCTCACTGTAATCTCGCTGGATGCGGTCTTTGTAATATTCAAAAATGATCCCGGCAGCGGACGGTGCAATTTCAAATGCACCTTTAAACGGTTTATCGATCTGATTGGTAAAGTGATGATCAAACCAGAGCGTGCAGCGCTCATCATAGGGCAAATTGGCAATAATGTCCTGATTGAGAATATCGACTCGCCCTTTTTGTACGTCATTGGGTTCCACCCATAAGGTCGGCTCGGTTATGTCTAAAGCTTCACAAAGCAGGACTGCACAAATGATTCCATCAAAGTCCGGTCGCGTGACAATACGCATTCAAATACCCCACAACAATATCAAGGTACATTCAGAAAGGTCGGGAAAATTTTATTGATGTTTAAGAACACTTAAACTAAAACTATAGCCACAATCTTTTTAAAATACAAGGAGGATCAGCGTCATGGCACTTTATCTTGTTCAGCATGGAAAGAGCCTGCCAAAGGATCAGGACCCCGATCAAGGCCTGTCTGAAGAAGGAAAAGCCGAAACCGAAATGATCGCACAGACGGCCAGGGATAAAGGGATTACCGTATCCCAGATTAGACACAGCGTAAAAACTCGCGCCCGGCAGACATCCGAGATATTGGCCCGGTCATTAAGTCCGAACCAGGGCGTGCAGGAAATTAGCGGTATAAAACCGATGGATGATGTGGCTGAAGCAGCGGTCGGCTTGGATCCGGCTGAAAATATCATGCTGGTCGGCCATCTGCCGTTTATGGAACGCATGACTGCTTTTCTGGTAAGCGGATCGATTGACAAACCGATTTTTAAATTCCAAAACAGCGGAATTGTGAGTCTGGACAAAGATCCCGATACCCAATCCTGGGTTATCGTGTGGGCCCTTTTGCCCAAAATTGGATAGTGTAGGAGAAAAAATATGAATTTCGAATGTATCCTATATGAAAAAAATCAGGGAATCGCGACAATTAAGTTAAACCGTCCCGGGGTTTTAAATGCCATGAACAAGCAACTTTGGCTGGATTTACAGGCCGCGTTGGAAGATGCAAAGGAAGACGCGCAGGTAAAAGCATTGATCATTACCGGTGAGGGCCGTGCCTTTTCAACCGGGGCTGATCTGAAAGAATCCAAAACCAGAAGTGTGGAAGAATATCGCGACTATCTGGTCGAGCTTCAGGAGGCCTCCCGCAAAATTATTCGCTTTGAAAAACCAACCATCGCTGCCATTAACGGATATGCCTTGGGGTCCGGCTATGAGCTGGCGCTGGCCTGTGATATTCGAATTGCAGCCGAAGAGGCCCAGATCGGTTCTCCCGAAGCAATGGTGACCTCGTCGGTAACCGGCGGTGCCTTTCGCCTGATCCAAAACTTAATTGGCCCCGGAAAAGCCAAAGAGCTGCTTTTTACCGGTCAGTACATCGATGGCAAAGAAGCCGAGCGCATCGGTCTGGTCAACTCATCCGTTCCCCTCAAACAATTGGTATCAGCAGCCCGGGAAATGGCCGAAAAAATCGTTGCCAATTCGGCTATCTCAATTAAAATGATCAAAAAAGGGTTGCAGATAGCCCAGAGCGGGATCAGTCTCGATGCCCTGATGGATTTTGAAATCGAAGCTTGTCTGACATGTGTTTCCACCAAAGAACGCCAGGAATCCCTTACGGCCTTTGCGGATCGTAAGAAGAAGTAGGTTCAAGGGTTCAGGGTTCAAAGGTTCATGGTTTCTGACCTCTGTCGCCTGTCTTCTATTTTCAACCTTTGAACCTCTGAACGTTGAACCTTGAACCAGACGAAGGAGAACGAATGTCTTTAGAATGCATTTTTAATGCTGAATCGGTGGCCATCATCGGCGCCTCCAAAAATGAGACCAAACGCGGCTACCAGACAATCCGCACCCTGTTGGATGAAAAATATGAGGGCAAAATCTATCCGATCAATCCCAAGGAAAAAAGCATCCTGGGGTTTAAATGCTACCAGAGCGTAACAGATATTGATGAGCCGATCGATGTTGCCCTGGTGGCAACACCCGCCAAAACACTACCCTCCGTGCTGGAAGATTGCGGTAAAAAAGGGGTAAAAGGTGCGGTGGTGCTGGCCGGTGGATTCGGTGAAATCGGCTCAGAAGGCCGCAAGCTGGAAGACGAAATGGTGGCGGCGGCCAAAAAGCATAATATCCGCCTGATTGGGCCGAACACCTCCGGCATGCTCAATCTCAAGGATAATTTAAACCTGGTGGGGTTAAAGGATGCCCCCCGGGGAGATATTGCCCTGCTGACCCAGAGCGGCAATATGGCGCTAACACTGATTACCGAGGCAAAAATCAAAAGCCGCAAAGGGTTTTCCTATTACGTCGGCGTCGGTAATGAAGCCGACATCAAGTTTCACGAATACCTCGAATTTTTTCGGCAGGACCCGGATACCCGGGCCATCCTGATGTATGTGGAGGGCATGCGCGACGGGCGCGAATTTTTGCAACAGGCCCAAAAGACGACTCTGGAGAAACCGATCGTTTTGCTCAAAAGCGGACGCTCAGCCACCGGCAAGCGATCAGCCGGATCGCACACCGGTGCCCTGGCCGGCATATCTGAGGTCGCTAAAGGTGCCTTTCAACGCGCCGGTATTGTTGTAATTGAAAAATCCGATGAGCTTTTCCCGGCCGCCGAAGCCCTTTCCAGCCTACCGCCCATTAAAAGCAATAAGGTCGCTATCCTGGCAGACGGCGGCGGTCACGCCACCATCGCAGCCGATATATTGACCGACCTTGGAATCGAGCTGCCCGAATTGAGCGAAAAAACCCAGGCCCGCCTCAGAGAGATCCTGCCGGCCGCCGCATCAGTGCCCAACCCGGTTGATGTGGCCGGCGGCACCGATGCGGATCCGTCTGTGTTTGCCGATTGTGCTGAAATCATCCTCAAAGATCCGAATGCAGGTGGTCTTTTAATCGTCGGACTTTTCGGTGGTTATGGAATTCGCTTTGCCAAAAGCCTGGCTTTGATGGAAGAAGATGCTGCCCACCGCATGGGCAAACTCATCAAAAAACGCAATAAACCGATTGTGCTTCACAGCCTCTATAATCACGAAAAACCGCATGCCCTTGATCTTTTACGATATTACAATATCCCGGTTTATGATTCTTTGGATGTGTCGGCAAAATGTATGGCCGTCCTGGCTGAGTACGGCAGCTATCTGACCCGCTACCACGGTAAGACGACCTTTAAAATGAATTGGAAGGTCAAAGCCAAACCCGAAGGCGATGAGATCATTAAAAAAGTCATGCG
>CAZJHF010000312.1:0-4895 GCA_964545505.1 uncultured Desulfobacterales bacterium
GCCCAGCGGATAAAACTCTTGGTCTTCCAGGACCCGCAACAGCTTGGCCTGCAGTGATAAGGGCAGATCTCCGATTTCGTCCAAAAAAATAGTGCCGTTATCCGCTTCCTGGAACCGCCCTGGTTTGTCTTTGTCCGCTCCGGTAAAAGCCCCTTTGACGTATCCAAACATCTCCGACTCCAGCAAATTATCCGGCAGGGCGGCACAGTTTACTTTAACCAGCGGTTTCTTTGAACGCCGGCTGGCATTATGAATGACCTTGGCCAAAACATCTTTGCCGGTGCCGGTGGGGCCTTCGATCAGAACAGTAGCGTCGCTGGCCGCCACCACCGGCACAATTTCAAAGATTTTTTGCATAGCCGGATCCTTGCCAACCATGTCGTAAAAGGTATAGCGCCCCCTGATTTCGCTGTTGAATTGATATTTCAAAGATAGGTCGGAAATCGTCGCCAGACCGCCGACGATGCGGCCATCTTCATTTTTAAGGGCCATGTAATTGGCCCTTATGGGTATGGCCTGCCCGTCACGGGTCTTAATTTCGCCTTCAGCGGTGGAACGGGCCTGTCCGTCGGCAATGGTTTCCTTAAACAGCAGCATATCATGTGAGGTGGTTTTGCCAAATATCATACTGCAGGATTTGCCCAGGACGGTACCGCGGTTAAACCCGGTAATGGTTTCCGCCTGGTTATTAAAAAAAGTGACGTGCCCACCTCGATCGACGGTCAGCACGCCAATATCCAGGTTGTCCAGAATAATTTTCAAGCGCCGGTCATCGTGCCGGACGCGTTCAAGCAAATCCTTGAAGACGGTGTGATCCTGAAAAACCTCGATGCATCCCATCGATTTGCCGTCCGGTCCGTAGATCGGGGATACGATGCGGGTAATATTTTGTTTTCCTTTAGTGCGGTCACTGGCCTCAAAATCGACATTTTCGGTCTGCCGACCGCTTTCAACGGCATGCAGATACTGGCAGTGGCCGCCACACAGCGGTTCAAGCAATTCCTGGCTGCAGTCCTTGCCGCGCAAATCCGATTCATTGAATCCGGTGATAATTTCAGCGGAGTGGTTTAAAGAAATGATTTTGCGGTCAGGCCCCACGACCATGACCCCCATGGAAAAGGTGTCAAACATGTCGCCGAGCTGGCGGTAATGTATCAAAATGTCATCCATTGGGCACTTTAGGAAGCTTAATGAAAAATGTGGAGCCGGCATTTTCTTTGGATTCGACTTTGATGACACCGTTATGGGCATCAATGATTTTTTTACTGATCATCAACCCGATACCGGTCCCCTCAGAGCCTTTGGTGGAAAAAAAATGCTGGAATAGCTTCTTTCTGGTTTTGGCCGTCATACCGCAACCGTTATCCAGCACCTGATATTCAACGCCCCAACCGCGCCTTTTACACGTGCGAACCGTCACGGTTTTGCCCGGGCCTTCCGGATCATCATGGCGGCAGGCGTCTATCGCATTGGACACCATATTCAGCAGACAGCGGCATAGAAGATCCGCATCAAAATGACAATCTTCGAGATCCGGATCAAAATCACTGACCAGATCGATTCCCAGTTCCTGGGCACGCGGGCGCATCAGATCAATGACCTCCTGAGCCGGCTGGCAGGGATTACAGGCCTGCATGTTTAAATCGGTGGCTTTGGCATAATTGAGCAAATCCAGCGACAGGTTGGTAATCTTATCGACATTGCCCTTGATCATCTCCCAGCCCTGCATCAGATATTTCTGGTCATTAAGTTCGATGCCTTTCTCCAGCACAAAAGCGCCGCCCTTAAGCCCGCCGGTAATATTCTTTATGGCGTGCGAAAGACCCGCCACCGTTTGCCCGACAGCGGCCAATCGCTCGGCTTGAACCAGCTGCTGGCTTTTTTCCTGCACCAACTGCTCGAGATTTTGCGTGTATTCTTTTAGCTTTTGGCGCATGGCAATGCGCTCGACGGCTCGATTCAGCGCGATCTCAAGGACTTCATCATTGATGGGCTTGGTCACAAAATCGGTGGCTTCATACGTAACGCTTTTGATGGCCAGATCCATATCGCCGTGACCGGTAATCATGATAATTTCCGTATCCGGACTGATTTCCTTTAGACGGCGCAGCAGTTCAATACCGTCCATTTCGGGCATCTTAATATCGGTCAGCACAATCGGCGGTTGTTTAGCTTCAAAAACCCGCAGGGCTTCGACACCATTTGCGGCCGTGTGCACCTGATAGCCCAAATCTGAAAGCGCGATACTGAGGACCTTACGAATCCCCTCTTCGTCATCAACCAGTAAAATTGATTTTTCCATCATTCTTCTTCTGCAATGGGGAAGGTGATTATGAAACCGGTGCCTTTACCTTGGAGCGAAACCGCCCGAATACTGCCGTTGCAATCCTGGATGATGCCGTAGCTAATCGAAAGTCCCAGACCGGTACCCTGCCCCACTTTTTTGGTGGTAAAAAAAGGCTCGAAAATCCGCTCTAAAATGTGCTCGGGAATCCCTGTACCGGTATCCTGCACCTCAACGGTGACCGCATCGGCATTGGATTTGGTTTTCAGGCGTATGGCTTTGGCGTCTTCAGTATGCGGCTGGGATTGCCAGCGCTCGTCAATGGCATCCCGGGCATTGATCAATAAATTGATGAACACCTGCTCCAGGCGGTCCGTATCCGCCATAATCAGAGGCAGCTCCTGCTCAAAATCCCGCACCAGCTCGATACCGCGGACTTTGAGTTGCTGGCCCAGAATCTCCAGTGCCTTTTCCAGTATGGCGTTGACCTGGACTTTTTCCAGCGTGATGTCTGATTTGCGACCAAATTGTCGCATGTGATTGATGATTTTGGTGGCCCGGTCAACATAGGTGTCGATTTCCTCAGACATGGTCAGCAGAATATCGTCTTTGATTTTTTCGTTTTTGCGGATCTTTTTCATAAAAAAGCGGCTGGCCGTCTTGATGACCGACAGGGGCTGATTGAGCTCGTGGGCAACGCCGGTGGCCATTTCGCCCAGGGTTGCCATTTTACTGGCCTGAATCAACTGCTGTTCAGTTTCCAGCCGCTGGGTAATGTCGCTGGTGGTCACCAGATAAACTTTTTCACCCGGATATTCATGCGGTGAAATCCGGATGTTTACAAAAAGCGTGCGTCCCTTGTTGTCCAGGTGCCTAACCTGATTGATAACCGCAGTTGATTTGATCAAATCCTGATAGTGATCCTGTTCCTCCGGTATGAATAGCTCCAAAAAGGATTGGGCCATGATTTCATCTTTTTTATAGCCGTAAACCATTTCGACACTGGTGTTGCAATCCAGAATCTCCAGCGTATCCATATCCAAAACAAAGACGGGATTGGGGATGTTGTCAAATATGGCGTAGTATTTTTTCTCGGATTTTTCGAGTTCCTGTTCGAGCAATTTGGTTTCCGTGACATCAAGGCTCATCTCCATGGCGGCCACAATTTCGCCATTTTCGTCTTTTATCGGAGATGTTTGCACGATCCAATGGGTGGGGCTACCGTCTTTGCCAACCCCTCTTTCCTCGCTAAAATGCGACAGGCCGTCTTCAAAGGTCTTCTCCACCGGACAGATCACGCATTTTTCCTTACGCCCTTTGTAGGCGGCATAACAGTAATCGCCGGGCATGGGGTTGAATTTCTTGTCAAATTCTCGATTATAACGGATGAGTTTATAATTGCGGTCCTGAACGGTGATAATGCAGGGAACCCGCTCAAACAGATTCTGGTATTCATTGCGCTGTTTGTTCAGCTCAGTCTGTTTTTCGCCGATTCTTTTGCCCATTTTGTCGATGGCAACCGACAGCCGGCCCAGTTCGTCGATCTGATCAACAGCAATCTGATTTAAATAATCGCCATTGGCAATCTGCTGGGTGCCGTCGATCATCTGCTTGATGGGCCGTTTGATAAAGCGCAAAATGAAAAAGATGATCGCCGCAGAAGTGATCAAAAATAATATACCGGCAAAAGCCACCAGCCAGCGCTTAAACACACCCAGTTCCCGGTCTATTTGCTCCAGAGATATGACCAGATCCAGGGCCCCCAGAACCTTTTTATCTTCCGGATGCGCATGGCAGGCGCTCGGCGCGCATCCCGGCTCGCTGTAAATGGGGCTGATGATGCCCAACAATCGCTCGCCGTTCTGACCGCTGAATATACGCGTTCGTTCCGCCAGGCTCAATGCGGATAGCGGCGGCTCCGAACGGTGGCAGATGTAACAGGCCTCATCTTTGATATTGGTAACCTGATCCACCTCGGCGTCTTTGTTCGAAAATTTTATTTCACCACCCTTATTATAAATGCGAATGTTATTAAGCTTTTTCTCCTGCGCGATATTTTTTATAATCAGGGTAATGTCTTCTCTCAAATTATTCATCATGGCATAATGCATGCCGAGCTTGACGGAATGCGACAATCCATCGGCACCTTCGACAATGCCCTGCATGATCTTCTTTTGCTGATAATTGATATTAAAGTAAGCCCATATCGAAATGCATACCAGCAGGATGAGTCCGACCAGGATGGTCAGTTTGAATATGATGCTTTTGTTGATCTGATGAATAAGTTTGCGCATTCTGGTGCTGGCCCTGTTAACAAATTATTGGTCAGCCGTTGAAAGTTTGGCAATCAGCCGACTGAGTTCGCCTGCGTCCGGTGGTTTTTCCATGTACGCTTCGGGTTCCGGCAGCTCAATCCCCTGGCGGGGGCTTAACAGTTTGATAGAGTGTAAAAAAGTTTTGTGGGCTATGGCAGACAAAATAATAATCGGTATGGCAGACAGTGCAGGATCCGTTCGGAAGTGCTCATAGGTCTGAATGCCATCATCAATTTCAGGCATCATTACATCCAGGATGACAAGCGCGGGCGGATTTGCGCCGGCCTTTTGAATGG
>CAZJHF010000313.1:0-4894 GCA_964545505.1 uncultured Desulfobacterales bacterium
TATTGACTTTTACTGATGCTGTCTTACTCTTCGATTAGTCGTTTCTCAGAAAAAAAACGCTTTTACTAGGGAGGGCCAAATAGAATGAAGAGAATAAAAAGTCAACTGAAAACAATTTCTAAATCCCTGACCAGCCTGTCAAAACAGGTGGATAGAATTAGCAAACAGGTTGATAAATTTCAACCGGCAAAAAAGGCGGCACCTGCCCGACGTAAGAAAACAGCTCGTAAACCAGCTGCACGCAAAAGAACAACTGCCGCCCCGGGCAAGACCGTACTGGATACCGTCTACGGTGTCATCCGTCGCAGCCCAAATGGGGTTACGATCGCAACCTTGAAAAAGAAAACAGGCCTCGATTCGCGGCAGCTCAGCAACGCTCTGTATAAGCTTGCCAAAAAACGCATGGTGCGCGCCAAATCTCGCGGTCATTATATTAAAAAGTAAACCGGCGCTGATCCAATAGAACAAAACGCGCAGCGCAACACATGAAACAAAATAGTCTTCTGGTTGCCAGCTTCCAGACGAGCAGCAGAAGACTATTTTTTTATACAGACAGCAGTTGCCCCGCGGGGGTGAAGTCTCCGATAACCTTACCTGTTTGATAACCCCTGGGCGGTCAACCCAAACCTTCATCCTTATGTTCGGGCGCTGCGTTCATTTTTGTCACAAAACCGCAAAGCTCAGCCGAATAGGCCGCAGGCTACACCCCTTAAGCCCGGGCATGGCATTTTTGCCCCTTTCTAGCATGTTATGGGGGTCTTTTCAATACAGTCGTCTGTTTTCCACAGCCGATATTACCCTTAACATAAGTCCGTTGAACGCATGGATATCAAATTAGATTTTTTGATGGTTGCCTGATCAGATTCGATTTGATATGAAAACAGTTCTAATTTTGTCTGGAAAGGATCATACATGAACACAAAGCAGGGTTCTGATAACGCCTCTGCTATCGATCAAATATGGAAGTCGTTTGCCTCTGTTAAACTGACCATTGGCTTGCTGCTGACCCTGGCAGCGACCTCAATCATCGGCACGCTGATTCCACAAAATGAAGCACCGGCAGCTTATTTGCAGAGCTTTGGAGAGACGTTGTATCGCGTTTTCTCGCTGCTGGGCCTATTTGATATGTATCATTCCTGGTGGTTTCGGGCCTTGATTTTATTGCTGGTGGTCAACATCATCGTCTGTTCCATTGATCGACTGCAGGCGACCTGGAAAATTATTTTTGCCCGTAATCCGCGCTTTAACATCGCCCGTTACCGGCAACTCAAAAATAAAACCGAATTTAACCATGACGGCGCCGCCGCCCATTTAAAAGAATTGTATCTGCCGGTGATCTCACGCAGATTTCGATTCCATCGAACAGAAGATAGCGATAACGGGTTTGCCATTTATGCTGAAAAAGGACGCCTGACACGATTGGGGGTGTACGTTGTTCATTTAAGTGTTGTGATCTTGCTCATCGGCGGGTTGATCGGGTCCATTTTCGGGTATGAGGGCTTTGTCAACCTGGGACCCGGTGACTCGGCGCACACCATTCAGCTGCGGTCTAACAATCAGATACTGCCGCTGGGTTTTGAGATCCGCTGCGACGATTTTATAGTTGAATTTTATGATAGCGGTGCTCCCAAAGAATTTCGGTCCAGCCTATCAATTCTTAAACAAGGAAAAGTGGTCGCGCAAAAAGATATCATCGTTAACGATCCCCTGCATTTTGAGGGCATCAGTTTTTTTCAGGCCAGTTACGGCCAGCTGTCACCAACAGAGATGATTTTGAACTTTACCAGCCAGCCGACGGGTATGATATACAGCCAGACGGCTGCCATCGGCCAACCGGTCGAAATCCCTGAAAATTTAGGGACCTTTACCTTAAAAAAATTCACGCGCCAGGCAAATTTTAAAGGTCACAATATTGGTGAAGCATTTGTCGGAGAATTAACGCCGTCAAACGGCAAACCAATCGAAGTCACCTTGCCCCTGAAATTCCCGAGCTTTGATAAAATGCGCAAAGGTCAGGTTAATATTGCCATTGCCGATTTTGTGCCGCGTTACTACACCGGGCTTCAGGTGAGCCGGGATCCGGGTGTCTGGGTGGTTTATACCGGATTTATTCTGATGATTATCGGGATTTATATCACCTTTTTTATGTCCCATCAGCAACTCTGTGTCGCGATCACCACAGAAGGCCTCAAAAGCCAGGTGATGGTTGCCGGGACTTCCAATAAAAACAAGATGGGGATGCAAAAACGCGTGGCGCAGCTCGCTCACCGGCTGGAAAATCTGCCGCCCCCTTAAATAATCGCGACCCATGGGTTTCGCGCAAGTAAAAGTTGCCGCCTAAAAAGGGACTGCTAGAGGAAAACCATGAACAGTTCACTTATCTTATCCATTATTACATTTGTCTACGGGCTGGCCGGGTTTTTATACATTTTTGCCTGGATTTTTAAGAAACCGGCCGCAGCTAAAATTGCATCATGGGTGGCGATCATCGGCCTGATCGGCAACACCGCCGGAATCATTTTACGCTGGGTGGAATCCTACCGCATGGGCATCGGGCATGCGCCCTTTTCAAACCTGTACGAATCGCTGGTCTTTTTTGCCTGGACGATTGCATTGATTTATCTGGTGGTCGAACGCAAGGCCGGCAATCGCACGATCGGCGCCTTCACCATGCCGATTGCCTTTCTGGCAATGGCCTATGCATCCCTGAAAACCGGTATCAGCAGCGAGATCCAACCGCTCATTCCAGCGCTAAAAAGCAACTGGCTGATCGCGCATGTGATTACCTGCTTTATCGGATATGCCGCCTTTGCCACCTCTTTTGGCATCGGCGCGATGTATCTGATGAGACAGGGGCGGGAGGCGGAAGAGGTCACCTGGCTGGATATTGCCAAGCCCCTGACATTGTTTATCTTCGTGCTGCTCTTTAGCCGGGTTCTATTGGCGGGCAATTGGGCCATGGCAATCATTATTGCGTTGCCGCTTTGCGTCCTTTTTTATATCGGGGTTTTGCTCGCGCGTCGTATGCCGGCTGATCTTAAAAATCGATTGCTGGGCGTTTTTCCAGAGGCGGCCATATTGGATGAGCTCGGCTATCAGGTCACTCTTTTTGGTTTCCTGTTTTTATCGATTGGCATTATCAGTGGTGCCGTCTGGGCCAATTCCGCCTGGGGACGATACTGGGGCTGGGATCCCAAAGAAACGTGGTCCTTGATCACCTGGTTCATTTACGCCACATTGCTGCATGCCAGACTGATGCGCGGCTGGCACGGAAGGCGAATTGCCTACCTGTCGCTGGTGGGATTTGCCGCGGTTTTATTTACCTATTTCGGCGTTAATTTGCTGCCGGGCCTGCACAGCTACGGCGCTTTCAGCCAATGATTTTGCTTGACAAAATCGCGCTTTTTAAGGTATCCAAAAACCTTTGTCGGCACGTGATGTTCGTTAAAGCCTGCATAACTTACTGTAATCGCATCGTTTTCATTAAACCGCAAACGGCCGGTCATGATCGGCGCGGGGCGGCAAATGTTTGTCGAGACTTGTTTCAATCAACCCAGATAACCACGGAGTTTTTATGACAACAGAGGAACAAGCCAATGCGGCCACAGCAAATGATCAGCAACCATCAACTTCCTCTTCTGAAATAACCCCATCTTCCGAAGCCGATTCCGGCGGGGCCGGCGGACCCATTATATTGTTTTTCATCCTCGGGTTGGCTGCCAGTCTCGTTGTCGGTTGGGTGGTATTCCCCAAATTACTCTACTCCCACAAAAAACAACCGATTGAATTCAATCACGTCCTGCATAACGAGTTGGTTGAAGATGGCTGCGAGAGCTGCCACTTTTTCCGGGAAGACGGCTCTTATTCCGGTGTACCGACGTTAAACCAATGCATCGAATGCCATGAAGAGGTCAACGGCGAGGATCCCGAGGAAGCCCGCTTCGTCAACCAATATGTTGCCAATGATCGGGAAGTTCCCTGGCTGATCTATTCGCGGCAACCCCAGAATGTATTTTTCTCGCATGCAGCCCATGTGAAAATGGGAGAAATGGATTGTGTGACCTGTCACGGGCATATCGGGGAATCAGAAAGCTTACCGATTTATAAAGAAAACCGCATCTCCGGATACAGCATTGATATCTGGGGCCGGAATATATCCGGTATCAAGCGCAACTCCTGGGACCGCATGAAAATGGATGATTGTGCCGAATGCCACCGCAATGAAAGCGTCAATCAAAACAGCGTTCAGACCCTGCGGGGGGGCTGTTTTGTGTGCCACCATTAATAAACCTTTACCGATGGTCAATCCGATCCCAGACGGGTCATATTTCAATATTAATGTGCTCATCTTAACAGGGAAAATTAAATGAAAGTAGATCGCAGAAGTTTCTTAGCATTTGCTCTCGGCGGTGCTGCCGGTACGGCGCTGTCGCCGATACCCTGGAAACTCATGGATGACGTTGCCATCTGGAGCCAGAATTGGCCCTGGACGCCGATTCCGCCCAAAGGCGAAATCAGCCGGGTTAGCTCTGCCTGTACCCTGTGCCCCGGTGGTTGCGGAATATCGGTAAAAAAAGTAGACGAACGCGTAATCAAAATCGAGGGTCAGGAGGGGCATCCCGTAAATGATGGGGGCCTTTGTCCGCTGGGAAACAGCGCCGCCCAGCTCCTGTATGGGCCGACACGTATCCAGACGCCCTTAAAAAAGGTCAACGGCCGCTGGCAAAAAATATCGTGGCAGGATGCTATTACCGAAATAGCCGCTCAATTACGGCAGCTGCGCGCCGATGGGTCGGCGCATACAGTGGGCTGGGTGGCAGGATCCGATCGCGGTACGGTCCCGGCGCTTTTCAACCGCTTTTTAAACGTTTACGGTTCTCCCAACTTCTGGCGG
>CAZJHF010000314.1:0-4870 GCA_964545505.1 uncultured Desulfobacterales bacterium
TCTTTTGAGACCCTTCTCTTTATAGGCAAATCGAGCAGCGATCGCGCCCTGGATCTTGTCGTTGTGGGCGGTCCGCAAATACCCCTCGTAGCCTGAGCCGCGTTCAGGAGCGGTCAGGAACGGAGCGGTGTTTGAGGGCGAAACGGACGGAATGCCGGCCTTCCACAGAATTGGGACGCCGGGTTTGGCTGCACTTGAGCAGGCGGAGCCGATGGTCGCCACAACAGAGGGGTCGGCCGCCAGTCTGGTTGCGGCAGCCTGGCCGCCTTCGGCACTGCAGCCGGCATCCTGGCCGGAAATTTTGATCGGCCAGCCTTTGATGGAGCCGCCGAAATCGTCGACGGCAATTTCAATGCCGCGTACCACATCGGTCCCCAGGGATGTGTTTGGACCTGAAATGACAACCCAATAGGCAACGTGGACCGGTTCACCGGCACGCAGTTTGACGACTCCGATGGGATCTTTCACTTCCGCCTGTACGCTAAAGGCGAAAGCGAGCACGAATACAAGTGTCAACACCATAATAAACTTTCGATTCATTTCGTATCTCCTTTCAGTATGATTAACGTCTAACGTGTTGAAAGTTTCTTAGAATATTACCCCAATGCTTCTCTGCATCACCTCCTTTCAGCACGTTTAATGATGAAAAAGATTACAATCCTATACCCTCTCAGGCTTAAACTGTCAAACAACCGTTGTGAATTTATCACCGCGTTCATATTAAGAGGCTGAAATCAATACTAAATAAAATTTAGTTGATGATTGCGATTCAAAAGGTTTGGGGCCTATTTAAACAACATTTGGGCATTAGTCAAGAGCTAATGTTCATAAAATGTTAAACCAGCCCATTTTCGCTCAAGGCCCGGTTGTCAAGTATGCGCTGGGGTGAAAAAATGGAAAGGTCCAGCGATAGAGGCTTTTCGAGGATGCGTTCGCTCAAATAGCGGCCGACCGCGGGTCCCTGCTGCAGGCCGTGACCGGAAAATCCGTTTGCCAGGTACAACCCTTTGAGCGCCGGCCATTGCCCGAGGATGGCGTTGCCGTCCAGGGTATTGACGGCATAAAGCCCGGCCCAGCCACGCACCAGCTTCAGCCGGTCGAATGCCGGGACAAAATCGGCCAATTCGGGCCACAGAAGTTCAAGGAACCGTTTATTGTCCCAGTTGAAATCAAATCCGACGGGATCTTCCGGCAACGATTTGCCCAGCAGGATTAATCCGCCGGTTTCGGTGCGAAAATACAATCCGGAGGGCAATACGGTTAATGGCAGGGGCTTCTCTGGTTTGACAGCCGTATCCAGGGCAAACACCTGGCGCTTGATCGGCACCACCGGAAGCTTGACGCCCGCTGTTCTGGCTACATCCGCCGCCCATGCCCCGGCGCAGTTGATCACATAGGCCGCATGTAGGCGTCCCTGTGTCGCCAGCTCCGTTCCGGTGACCCGTTTGTGGGTCTTTTTGATCTTCACTACCTCATCTTGGATGTAGACGGCGCCCAGCGAGCGGGCCTTGGCTTTGTAACCCATCAGAGCGGCGTAGGCATCAAAATAGCCGTCAGCCGGACTAACGGTTGCGCCCACAAATTTTTGGGCATCATATAGGGGATAGTGCTGCTGAATTTCATCGGGTGACCACCACGCCACCATGCAATGCAGACTTTTTTGCAGCTCATAAGCGTGTCTGGCAGAATCATGGCCAGCTTCATCGACTAAGAATAGATTGCCTTCCTGATGAAAATAGATTTTTGGATGATTGTCATCAACGGCCATCTCGTCTTCGAAGCATTTTAAAACTTCAAATGCATATTGCGAAATCTGAATGTTTTCTTTCAAACTGAATTGGATGCGCACATTGCTCATCGAAAGGGTGGTAGAGGCGTTCGTATAGGAAGAATCACGTTCGATCACAGCGACGCTGAGATTGGGATCAGACTTCAATAAATAATAGGCCGTGGCACTGCCCATGATGCCACCGCCGACAATAATGATGTCGTAGGTTTTAGGGCTCATCTTTTTTACAGTCCCGTTTAAAACAAGCTGCCGTGTTCAGGTGCCAGTTACCTGGTTCAAAGGATCTGCGTTCAAAAGTTTAGAGGTTAAATAACAGAAGACCGAGGACAAAGGTCAAAACCCTTGAACCTCTGAAGCCTGAACCTTTTAACCTTACAGCGGCAGCCAGGTCCCAATTCCTTTGTCCAGCGCCCGTTGATACAAGAGGGGGGCAACGGCCATATCATCCAGGGCCAGGCCGAGATTGGCTGTCATGGTCCGCTCCTCGGGGGTCTGACGCCCGGGCTTCTGACCGCTTACCAATTCGCCCAGATCGGCATAAATATTCGGTATTTCTTGGAAATACCCCATTTGCTGATACAGTCGCAGCTGGGGGGTGTCGTCTGTGCAGAATTTGGCAGCCTCGGCGATGGCCTGCGGATGCCAGTAGGAATCATAATCCACCAGTGAGGCAAAAGCACCTTCGTCCAGCCAGCCGGCCTGAATGGTGGCATGCGGTGTTTTTAATATCGGTCCGGCCGTCACCACAATATCACAGCCGCTGACCGCCTCCTGAGGCGTTGCAGCCGGCATGACCTCCAGATCCAGGCGCGAGCTGATTTCATCAGCATATTGCTTTACCGTCTCAGCTTTCACATCATAGGCCTTGACCTTTTTTAAGGGAAATAAAACCTTCAAGGCTTCCACATTGCTGCGCCCCTGCACACCGCAACCCAGCACGCCGACCACCGACGATTCCGGACGCGCCAGATAGCGCGCGGAAACTGCAGTGGCCGCACCGGTGCGCATGGCGGTAATCCAGACACAATCCATTACGGAAAGCGGCAATCCGGTTTCGACATCATTGAGGATCAAGAGGCCGCTGATGTAAGGCAGGTTTTTTTTAGGGTTTTCGGGAAACCCGCTGACCCATTTGACCCCGGCTGATTTTAAATCAGGAATGTAGGCCGGCATGGCATGCATGAAGTTGTCTCCACCGCCGGGGTGGATTGCCGGCTTTGGCGGCATTTCCGTGCGACCCTCGCCTTTCGCATGGAAGGTGACTTCCAGGGATTTGATAATTTCCGCCATTGTCAACCCAACCGCCGCAACATCTGTTTTTGATAGATAAAGCAACTTATTTTTCGGCATGGTTCCTCCGGTAAAGAAAAGGGTCATTGAGTTGAATCCAGTGCTCACACAGCTTCCCTGGTTGACCTATTACGGTTTATGACGGGCAGTGTCAAGGAATTATGAGCGCTTCAAAAAGCAAGGTGCTCCGCAAGCGATATTTTGAGAACCGATGCCTTGACATTCGCGGGGGGACATGGTTTTCAATATGAAAAGGAGGCAAAACCGATGGCTGACCTGTATCAAATTCTGACCGAGCATCACATCGAATACAAACGTTACGACCACCCTGCCGTATATACGGTAGAAGATACCAAGCGCCTGGTACCGCCTCTGCCGGCCGCCAAGACCAAAAATCTTTTTTTGCGTGATCACAAGGGAAGACGACATTTTTTGGTGATTGTGCCGGCTGATAAGCGGGTCGATATCAAGGCCCTGCACGCAGAGATAGGGTCCAGCCGTTTAAGTTTTGGTTCTGCAAGCCGTCTAAAAGAATATCTGGCAGTGGATCCCGGGTCGGTAACCGTTTTTGCGCTGATCAACGATCCCGGACATAAGGTCGAACTGATTATAGATGAATTGCTGTTAGGGGAAGAAACCTTTCAGTTTCATCCGCTGGTCAACACCGCCACTCTGGTGATATCGCGCATGGATCTCAAGCGTTTTCTGGCGTACACCGGCCATGATGTGAATGCTCTGATGGTCCCGGCTCAAACCGTTTGACGTTCATAGACCATTCAGAAATAGTTGAAGATTAAGAAGATAATACCGCAAACAGCTTTAAGGTGGGAATGTAAATGAACGGATCTTATTAAGTTAGGCTCTGTATGCGAGTCATTCGGCTGGTAATTTCAGTGATCCGGATGCCGTATTTTTTATTCTGTAAAACAACTTCTCCTCTGGCAATCAATTTGTCGTTCGCCAGAACGTCAACCGGTTCACCCTCAAGTTTTGAAAGTGTGACTGTTGAGCCGGGCCCCAGGTTGAGCAATTCCTGAATCGGGATCTTGGAGCGTCCCAGTTCAACGGTTATCTCCAAGGGAATGTCCAAAAGCAGATTCAGATCAAAGTCCTCGACGGTTTGAATGTCATCCGCTGTATTCATGCCAGCCAGCGAAGCTTCAGATGGCTCCTCATCAGCGGGGTCTTCCTGCCTGGCGGGTTGATCGGCTGCGCTTATATCTGAAGTCGCCGTGTTTTGGGTTTCGGCTTTTTGAGCATTTTCCTTTTGGGCGTCTTCTTCCTGAGCATCTTTTTCAGCGGAAGCCTCGGCATTTTCATCAGACGGGTTATCTATATTTTTATCTTCAGTCATCTTTAAATTAACCTTAATTTTGCTTTTTGTTACCCCACTCATTTGACGGATGAACTATGGCAGCATTATCACGAAGCTGTCTCAAAAAATAGCATATCATCGCTTTAAGTTGACCGGTTTTGTCCGCCTGCGGCGGATTGAGTTCGCTGAAATTCGAAAAATATCTTATTTTATTTTCTGCGGGCCAACGGACCAACGGGCCAACAGGCTCAACCCATTTCCGTAGATGCATTTCTGAGATCGCTTCAGGTAATATGTTAGTATAAACCCGCTAAAACCTCAATATTATTTTATCTCAGGCGATATCTCCACTGTGTTTGGGCGTGGCGATTAGACGCTAACGCGCGGCTTAATATTCTGATAAGGAGAAGATTGTAATTCCGACAAACCAATGATATAAAATCGCCAATTTATCGCCAAACAGCCGCAAGAAGATC
>CAZJHF010000315.1:0-4863 GCA_964545505.1 uncultured Desulfobacterales bacterium
ATGCTAATTTTAAAATGCGTATAGGCGTGCTTGACCTGTGTGAGATGCTGCTCAATTTTTACTCTCAGATTTACTTCCTCTTTGATTTCTCTGATACAGGCTGCTGCGGCCGACTCGTCATCTCTGATTTTGCCACCCGGAAATTCCCATAGGCCGCCCAAAAGCCCTTCAGGTTTGCGCCGGGTGATCAGTACCCGGTTGTTTTTAAACACCACGCCGACCGCAATGTGATATAGCGGCGTGGCCATGCGCTTCTTGCGTTTTGGGAAATCAGCCGCCTGCCGGGATTGGAAGGCCCGACAGCCTTTATTTAGCGGACAGACATCACATGCGGGATTCCGCGGTTTGCAAACCAGGGCACCGAGCTCCATTATGGCCTGATTAAATGTGGCCGGTCGCCGCACATCCAGTAATTTGTCGGCAGCAGATTTAAAGGTATTGCTGGATTGGGGCTGATTGACCGGGGCACCGATTTTATGCAGGCGCGCCAGAACGCGTTTGACATTTCCATCGACGACGGCGTATGGCTGATCGAAGGCGATACTGAGAACGGCAGCCGCAATATAATCGCCCACTCCGGGCAGGCTGTGAAAAGCGGCCCAGCGGTCTGGAATCTTGCCCCCATACGCTTGCACGACCATCTGTGCGGCCCGGTGCAGATTGCGCGCCCGGGCGTAATATCCCATCCCTTCCCATAGTTTAAGAACCGATTGCAAATCCGCCGCTGCCAGGCTTTGGACGCTGGGAAATGCTTTGATAAAGCGGCGGTAATAGCTTAAAACGGTATTGACCTGGGTTTGCTGCAGCATGACCTCTGAAACCCAGATATGATACGGATTGCGGCTTCGCCGCCACGGAAGGTCACGCTGGTTTGCCCGATACCACTTTACCAATCGTTTTCTTAGATATTCAAGATCCTTTTTCTTCATGCTATCAACAACGTCTGATATTCGGGAGATATCGACTTGCTTTCCTAACGCAGGAATTTCCTTAATATTGAGAGTTTATTTTTATAAGGGGGATAACGCAAAGGGGGTTCATAGGCAAATGATTTTTTGAGGATGCCTTTTTGATGGGAAAATGCTTCAAAGCTGGCCTTGCCATGATAGCTGCCCATGCCGCTGTTTCCCACACCACCAAATGGAAGATGCGTATTTGCGAAATGAACGACCGTATCATTAATACAGCCGCCGCCGAATGAGACGTTCTGAATAACCGTCTGGTAGTTTTGGGGCTGGTTCGAAAAGACATAGAGCGCTAATGGCTTCGGGCGCGAATTCAGAATAGATACGACCTCGGCCAGATCGTCAAATGCCAGCAGCGGCAGGATCGGGCCAAATATTTCCTGGCGCATGATCGGATGTTCCCACCCCGGATCATCGATCAAAGTCGGCGCGATATACAGATCCTCCTCATCGCTTTGGCCGCCGAATAAGATACGGCTGCCGTCCAGCAAGGCAACCAGCCGCTTGAAATGGTGTTGGTTTATAATGCGGGCATAATCCGGGCTTTTCTGGGGATTGTTTCCATAAAAGCGCTTTACATATGTTTCGATGTGTTCCCGCAGACGCTGCGTGTTGGATGCGTGAACCAGTAGATAATCCGGTGCGATGCAGGTTTGGCCGGCATTGAGAAATTTTCCGAAAACAATGCGGCGGGCGGCTTGTTCGATATTTGCGTCCTGGTCGACAATGCACGGGCTTTTGCCCCCCAATTCGAGGGTAACCGGTGTCAGATGGCGGGCAGCCGCGGCCATTACCATCTTACCAACGGTTTCACCGCCGGTAAAAAAGATATAGTCAAATCGTTCCCGCAGAAGTGCTGCGCCGACCTGTGCACCACCCTCGATGACGGCAAGATACGAATTGTCAAAATGAGACCCGATGATCTGCGACAGCAATGCCGCGGTGTGGGGTGCATATTCTGATGGTTTCAGAACGCTGCAATTGCCGGCGGCAATCGAGCCGATCAGCGGTGCAATCGAGAGCAGAAACGGGTAGTTCCAGGGAGCGATAATCAAAGCAGTACCGTAAGGTTCGCAATAAATTCGGCTCGAACCGACCCACAGGGTAAATGGGGTTCTGACGCGTCGCGGGCGGGCCCATGATTTCAATTTGCGGCTGGCAAGTCGAATTTCATGCAATGCGACGCCCACTTCCGAAAGATAGCCTTCATAGTCGGATTTAGACAGATCGTCATTGAGGGCCTTGAATATGGCCGCTTCATTTTGAACGATGGCCTCTTTTAGTCGCGTCAGGTTTTGCAGGCGAAATTGCAGATCTTTCGTCCGACCCGATTGGAAGAATTGCCTTTGCTGTGTGAGTATTTGCTGAATGTCAACCATACATATTCAAAAAGACAGCGCGGTGTTTATCAATGGAGCTATTTTTTGCCAAGAAGACGATCGACCATATCGCCGACATCTGATGTGGGCTCTTTGCACGCAAAACCCTTGCATATGTGAGCGGTGGCTTTGCCTTTGGCAAGCTGCAGGCCGTCGGTAAAGCCCGCAAATTTGGCCAGGCGCTCGGCATTTTGACCCGATTTGACCAGTGCAACCTTATGGGGCGCAAAATTAAGATTCAAGGCTTCCAGCATCTGCCGGGCATCGGATTTATCCGGATCACCGGTAATGACCACCTCCTGGCCCGGCCGCAGGGCAAAATCCACACCCAGCAGAAAATAGGTGAAGGCCGTGGGCTGGGCCTTGACGCTTCCGGCAAACGCACGCAATTGCTCCTGGGCTTTGTCATCCCATCTGGGATCGCCGGTCAGGCGCGATAGCCACAGTAGATTTAACAGGGATACGGAATTGGCCGAAGGCATTGCACCGTCATACAGTTCCTTGGGGCGCACCGGCAGTGCTTCACTTTCATTGGCTGTGGAATAAAAACCGCCATCGACGGCATCCCAGAAATCTGCAAGCATCTTTTCCTGCAGCGCCACGGCTTCTTCAGCGTAGAATAAGTTAAAGGTTGCCTGATACAGATTCAGCAAACCGTGGATTAAAAACGCATAATCTGCGGCCTGGGCCTCGACGGCCAGTTCACCTTCCCTGAATCGATGATATAGCCGGCCATTTTCAGCCTGCATCCGAGTTAAAATGAATTGTGCGGACCTTTCAGCAGCCTGCGCATATTCGGGTTTATTCAGAATGCGGGCACCCTGTGAAAGCGCTCCAATCATCAGGCCGTTCCAGTCGACCAGAATTTTATCGTCCTTTAATGGATGAATTCGTTTCTGGCGATGGGCATACAATTTTTGGCGGACGTTCTCCCATTGGGTGACGAGCGCCTCGGTCTCCAGGTTCAGCTCTGCGGCCGCTTCGGCCAGATGCCGGTCGAGGTGCAGTATGTTTGTGCCGGTTTTTTGTCGGGTGGCTTCATCGGCAAAATTACCCTCGGGTTGCAAATTGAGTATCTTTTCCCATTGTGCGGCCTGATCTGCATTTAGCACCTGTTGAAACTCATCCAGGTGCCAGATATAAAATTTGCCTTCCTCACCTTCGCTGTCGGCATCTTCGGCTGAGTAAAAAGCGCCTTCGGCTGAGGTCATGTCTCGTAGCACATACGTAAAGATTTCCTGTGCGGTTTGAGCGTAGAACGGATTCTGGGTGACCTGATAGGCCTCCAGGTAGGTCTGGGCGATCAAGGCCTGGTCATAGAGCATTTTTTCAAAATGCGGCAGCAGCCATTGGGCATCGGTGGCATAGCGGTGAAAGCCGAATCCGATATGGTCCCAGATTCCGCCCAGGCGCATGGCGGTCAGGGTTTTTTCGACCATGTTGAGCGCTCTGGCTTCGCCGCTGCGATGGTAGCAACGCAGCAAAAAAAGCAAGCGATGGGGGGTTGGGAATTTGGGGGCGCCTTCAAAGCCCCCGTGTCTGGAATCAAAATTTTGCCATATCAGTTCATATGCATGATCCAACAGAGATTCTCCGGGCTCATTAGCGGCTGTAAAGCTAAAAGCACGGTCGAGCCCGGCGGTAATGCTGGTGGCTGAATTTTGCACCTTGTCGATTTGCGATTCCCATATTTTTTTGACCTGTAGACATAACTCGGTCAGGCCGGCCTGGCCGTGGCGGTTGTTTTTCGGGATGTAAGTCGCGGCAAAAAAAGGCTTTTTATCGGGCGTCAGAAACAGGTTTAAAGGCCAGCCGCCGCTGCCGGTCAACATCTGGCAGACGGCCATATAGACGGCATCGATGTCCGGCCGTTCCTCCCGGTCCACTTTGATGCAGACAAATGTGTCATTTAAATGCCGGGCGGTGGTTTTATCTTCAAAGGATTCTTTTTCCATCACATGACACCAGTGGCAGGTGGCATAGCCGATGGATAAGAATACCGGTTTGTTTTGCCGGCGGGCCAGTTCAAAAGTCTCATCAGACCAGGCATGCCAGTCAACCGGGTTATGGGCATGTTGTAATAGATAGGGGCTTTTCTCATTGATTAAGCTATTGGGAGCCATCGTATCCTCCGGACTTAAAATTCTGTCGCCAACATTGTGCGGCAATGCAAACAGAATATCGAATGTTAAAGTGTATTCTCAGATGTTCTCCATATACCGCGATAAACCTAACTAATTTAAAAACATAGGTACTCAAACTCTTATTCGCAATACAAAATTGGACAAGATCGTTTTAGGAATACCATAGTCTGTATAAACGTCATGATTTGTTGGAATAAGATACTCACTTTAAGAAGTACATAATTGGTTTCACAATGCGTAGATTTTGGTTCAGGGCACGGCGGGTGATGTCGAAATGACGGAGCGTACTTTTTTGTACGCGAGTAAATTTCGACTTCACCCAACACAGCCCTGGGCCAAAAGGTGCGTATTAGGGAACCAATTAGGCGTTTTTGA
>CAZJHF010000316.1:0-4838 GCA_964545505.1 uncultured Desulfobacterales bacterium
CCGATGTTGCGGGCATGCCGGCCACTTCGAAGACATCTTTAACCGTCATCGGCAGTCCGTGAAGCGGACCCCAGATTTGGCCTGCAGCGAGCGCTCTGTCAGCTTCAGCTGCGCGTGCCCGGGCTGAAGTCACATCCATGGCCACCACGGCATTGATGCGGTCATCATTCGCCTGTATGTTTTCAATGTAGCGATTGAGAAGATCAAGAGAGGAGATCTCTCCGCGCCGGATGGCGCCGGTCAGCTCGCTGGCGGATTTAAAAAGGAGGGGGTCGACCTTTTGGGGTGCACTGGAATCTGATCCAGTCTTGCCACAGCCAATCAGAACACCAATTAGAAAAATGAGTGCACTAAGCTTAAGAGCCTGCCTACAAAATGCCATGAACTTTTCTCCTACTTATTTCTTGTCATCGATTCTCTCCAATTTTTTTATAAGAAGTTTGATGTTTTTTTGCTTTTTTTCTTCTCTCAGCTGCCTCTGGGAATTTGTATAAAATTGGTGGTTTTTTATCAGCTTTAAGGTCCCTCTGTACCATTTGGCTTCATCGCTGACGTCTATGCCTCTTGCGCTGCGTCCTTTTCTTAATTTTCCATCCTTCTGGAAAAAATCGTCTCTGCCCAGATGGTCCAGATCGGCATCGCACAGGATTTTTTCAACCGGGTTTTGCGGTTTGCGCGCCAGGTCGGTGGCCAGGATCATCTTTTGAACCTTTTTAATTTCGGCCGGCTTGTATCCAATCAATTTAAGGATTCTGCCGGCCATGCGTGCCGCAATCGGTTCATTTTTGTCGTATTCTCTGATGTAGCCGGTGTCATGAAAATAAGCCGCGGCAAGCAGCAATTCCCTGTCATGCGCGGAGATATTCTCAGCCAGCGCAATGCGGTTGGCAACCGCAACAACACCCCGGGTCGGGTGCAGGGTATGCTCGGCATTGTGATATTTAATGCCGGCCGGCAGCTCATCTTTAAACAACTCACGTATGTACTGATCCACTTTTTTCAATCGCGGTGTATGCGGCGAATATTTTGGTTTCATTTTTGGGCTGACGCGTTTTTCTGCCATAAGGCAGCTCCATTTTTAAGGCGTCAAAACGAGGCACTCATGAAGTTGACTATTCAAAGCGCCTGAAAGTCAGGTGAGAAAGAGGATTCAATTCTGTAATCGGTGGATCGCGTCGGGTCAGTTGGATCGGAAGAATCAGAAATAGGATAAACGTATCTATACCTAAATCGGTGGGATTTAGTCAATAATAATCGGGTGTTTGTGGCCGCTGCGATGGTGGAAATATCAACGAATTGATGCGGTCGTTATCGCACGCCGCTAAACAGCCGACTTACCAGAGGCCAACGCCGTAGATATCGTGCGTTGTTCTGGTTTCAAGGTGCTCGTTGATATTCCGGTGCAGCTCGATGCGGCGCGGGTTCTTCGTCCATTGCTGCCAGTGCTCCAGGGACGTCCACCGGCTGATGACCAGACACTCCTCGGTTCGATCCAGGTGGAAAAAGGTTTCACCTGAAATATAACCCGGCTGCTTGACGGCCAGCGCTCTGAGTTCGATGATGTGAGGCAACAGGACCTTTGCCGAAACCCCTTTCTTTGCCACGTGTTTGATGAGCACGCCAATCGCCATCTCGCCCTCCTTTCGGTAGGTCATCCTCTTGGTTTGTCCGGGTGTTGCAAAGTCACTTCTGCCCAGATTCGTAAGGAGATGGAGATCAGGATTGGAAATTGCGCAATCGGAAAAATGTGAGGATGTTCTACTATTAGCCGACATATACTACATAGTGGTATATGTCAATACAGAATGCATGCACCGATAAATGAAAAAATGCGGGATGGTATCTGCAAATACCGAACCGGGTTCAGCGTTAAAAGTCAACGGATTCTGAACTGAGGACTGAGAGCTGAGCAGGCAGAACTGTTTGGCCATAAGTAAGGCTAAGAGCGCCAGGTTCGAGCAGATGGTCAGATGATGAGGCCGATTGATACCAGAAGCGGTGTGAAGATATTGATGGCCACGTTCAGACCCATTGATGGGATTAATTTTTTTACGTCTTCCGCATAGCGATAGGCGCCAATACTGACCGGAACGGCTAATGTAGCGGTTGCGAGCCCAATAAGACTGGCCCTGGGCAGATACTGGCTATATACGCCCCAAATCAAAACCAGATACGCCATCACCAGAAATCCAACATACAGCAAGCTGCTGGCACGGCGACCGATTACGATAGGCAGGTGCCTGCGGCCGACATTGCGGTCCGCTTCGACGTCCGGGAATTGATTGAGCAGCAATAAATTGCTGACCAAAAAAAACGGAATCAGCGATGCGACCAACGCTGTCCAACTGTAGCTTCCGGTTAGTGCGACGTGGGTGCCGATAACCATGAATGGTCCAAAACCCAGCCCCGGTGCCACCAGGCATAAATACGGATAGTGCGCGATCCAGGGCGTGTAGAAAATGAGCAGAAACAAGCCCAGGGCACCGATGGGAAGCAACGCCGGTCCGCGTACGATGAGTAAATAAAGGCCAATGCTGACAACAATGCTGAATGTGACTATTGCAATGGTCAATGCATGTTTGGCCATATGGGGATTTGCCGGAAGGGTGCCGCTGCCCCCGCTAAAGGGCGTTCGCCGGGTATGAAAATCCAACCCACTTTTAAAATCAAAATATTCATTAAAAGCATTAACGCTGATATGCGCCGCAATTGCACCGACAAGCACCATGGTCACCTGAAAAGCGGAAACATACCCCTGTGTCCAGAGGGCTGTTCCAAAACCAAGGGCAACACAGGCCGGGGTTAAAATTAAGAAGGGCAATCGCATCGGACCCAGGATATATTTGATATCAACCATTTATCTTCTCCAGTTTTAATCAAATACTCACCAGGGATGCTATAACACAATACCTATTTTATAAGAATATAAAAATTGTGATTATTTCTTCGGAGCCAGCATCAGCATAATTAATGATTTGCCGGCCTGCCCCGAACTGAGGTTAACAACCGTGCTGTTTGCTCCTTTCTCTCCCATCAGACCTGAATGATCCTGTGACTGGGTTTCGGCCGAGATTGTCCAGCCGTTAGCCGGCAGTTCCTTTTTATAATAGTCGAGAATGGCGTCCAGATTGTCGTCAGATTGCATCATCACCATTACGGTTCCGGAAGCGCTCGTGGTCTGGACGATGGTGGCTCCGGGATAGGGCGCTGCAACCTGGTTCATTTCCGGGAGATATGCCATCCCTGACAAAGCCACATTCGCAGAGAGGGCAAAACACATTAAAACAGCACAAATAAGGATTTTTTTAGACATAATGGCCTCCTCTTTTGATTGTTGGTTTTTCTTTTCGGCCCAACTCATGATTTTCATTCCTGTTAAGTTTCAGCGGTCTAATACGAAGGCATTGAACTATTACGGATACGAAAAGATTCTCGCTTTCAATTAATGTCGTCTGTAATTATAAACGCCGTTTTGTTTGCTGATAAACGTAAACAATCCTGATTCAAGGATCGACTTTGGCACCCAGCCGGAAACCGGAAACATCCACACCGCCATGCGTCCCTCTGGTTTCAGGATGCGGTGCATCTCAGGCAAAAGCCGACTCAACGGTAGAAAAGGAAACGGAAGCACCCCGAATAACAGGGCCTTGTCCATGCTGGCAGCATCCAATCCCGTATCCAGCGCATCCCGATGCACCACGCGAACATTTGCTAATTTTTCCGCCTGCACTTTTTTTGATACCCGTTTAGTATAATTGGCCAAGGCATCCATTGCAACCAAATAGCCTTGATCGCCAATCAGCCTGGCTGCCGGTATCGTAAAAAAGCCGGTGCCGCATCCCACTTCCAAAACCCGCTGCCCGGGCCCAATACCGGCACCCTCCAGGGTTTTGACCGGATTCATCAGCCACTTGCGAAGCCGGCTTTCCATCATCATGCCGGCAGGCTTGAAAAGCAAATTCAAAAACATTGATTTACCCAGTTTGTCCGCGTCCATTTACTATTTCCTAAACCGGTCATCTCCCATTTCAAGTGACCTGTCCTGTCAGACCACCAACTCGTTTATTTAAGCGAAAGCCACCTCTAATATGGTAAAATCGTCCTCAAGACTTTCCAGATTTCCCAGGCTTTTGGCATGACGATATAAATGATCCAACCTGGACTGATCACCGGTTGTGTGTTGGGTCATAAAATCTGAAAATTCCTGAAAGCGCCACATCGAACCATCTGATTTTTCGACCTCATACACGCCATCGGAAAAAATGTATAACGTGTTGCGTCGACCAATCGTACACCCCCTTTTCTCATAGGTTGCCTTTGAGATGCCGCCAATCACGTTGTTGGGTGTTCGCAGCGGTGTAAAACCGGTATCGCTGTTTGAGGTGTCACCCAATAAAAGCGCTGGTGGATGGCCGCCGCTGGCATAGGTTAATTCTTTGGTGCGCCGGTTATAGGTGCCATACCACATCGTAAAAAACATATCGTTGTTGTCTTCGCTGGGAAAAGCCAGATTCAATGATTCCAATACCTGCTCGGGAGCGTTGAAATCCGTATTCGGCAATGACTCAGAACGCAGCACATTCACAACCGATACCGACAGCAACGCCGCCCCGACACCGTGGCCGCTGACGTCAATCAGGTAGATGGCAAAATGATCTTCATCCACCCAATGGTAACCAAAGGCATCACCGCCCAATGATGTCGAGGGGACAAAGCGCCAGTCTGTGCGAATGGCCCCTTCGGTCACCGGCTGCGGCAGTATGGTTCTGACATAGTCAGCTGCTTCAGACAGCTCCTGATTGAGACGCTCCAGGGCCTGATTGCGCTCATTTAATGCG
>CAZJHF010000317.1:0-4836 GCA_964545505.1 uncultured Desulfobacterales bacterium
TGATTAATCTTTGCGTGGATGTCCTGTATGCCGTTATTAATCCGCGCATCAGTGTGAAGTAGAATTGTGTTTGGTGTTTCGTGTTTGGTGTTTGGTCAATGGCGGTCGGACTTTCAGATACAAAACACTAAATACTAAATACTATTTTTTATGAAAAACAAAAAGCCACATAAAAACCCGGAAGACCGGCACCCGTTCTTTGACCAGATCAGCCAGCTGTGGCGCAACAAAACCGCCGTGCTGGGACTGGTGATCATAACGATTTTTATCCTGAGCGCCATCTTCGCACCTTATTTAAGCCAGCACGATCCGAATGAAACATCCCTTTACGATCAGCTTAAACCGCCGGTATGGCATGCGACCGGCACCTGGAAAAATATCCTGGGCACCGACGACCTGGGCCGGGACATCCTCACGCGACTGATCTACGGTGCACGGGTTTCATTACTCGTAGCGGTCATCAGTGTCGGTCTGGCATTTGTCTGCGGCACTCTGCTGGGCTGTATTGCCGGGTATTACAAAGGGTTCAGAGAAAGCATCATCATGCGCTGCATGGATATTATTCTGGCCTTTCCCTATATCCTGTTGGCGATCGTGGTGGTCGCCTACCTGGGACCCAGCCTGCAAAACGCCATGATTGCCATCGCCATCACCTATGTGCCGCGTTTTGCGCGCATTGTGCGCGGCAGTGTGCTCGAGGAATGTGAAAAGGACTATGTCAGTGCCGCCCGCGCCATCGGTGCACGTGATTTTCGTATTATTTTTATTGCTATTTTACCCAACTGTCTCGGCCCGCTGATCGTCCAGACGACCCTGGGGTTTGCCTCGGCCATTCTGGATATGGCCGCTTTGAGCTTTCTGGGATTGGGGGCCCAGCCGCCCACACCGGAATGGGGCGCCATGATTGCCAAAAGCCGGGCGCTGATTTTGCGGGCCTCCTGGGTTATGACCTTTCCGGGTCTGGCCATTCTTTTTGCGGTCTTAGGCTTTAACCTTCTGGGCGACGGATTAAGAGATGCCTTAGATCCGAGATTAAGGGATTGATGACAGTGGTTATGGACAAACAATACCTGTTGGAAATCAAAAACCTGCGAACCTATTTTTACGTTCGCGGCTGGGTGGCCAAGGCCGTTGACAATGTCAGTCTGGCGATCAAGCCCGGTGAGACCCTGGGCCTGGTCGGCGAGTCCGGCTGCGGCAAAAGTGTCACAGCCCATTCCATTATTCGCCTGATACCGGATCCACCCGGCAAAATAGAGGGCGGCGATATCTTTTTCGATGGTCAGGATTTACTGAAATTCTCCAAAGCGCAGATGCGTAAAATTCGGGGCAACCGCATTTCAATGATTTTCCAGGAGCCGATGACATCGCTCAATCCGGTCTTTTCGGTGGGCGACCAGGTGGGAGAAGTCATCCGGCTGCATCAAAAATTATCCCGCGGTGCTACCCGCGAACGGGTGATTGATATGTTTCAACTTGTCGGCATACCGGCGGCCGAAAAACGCCTGGCAGACTACCCGCATCAGATGAGCGGCGGCATGCGACAGCGCGTGATGATTGCCATGGCGCTGGCCTGCAGCCCCAAATTGATGATCGCCGATGAGCCCACCACGGCGCTGGATGTCACCATTCAGGCCCAGATTCTGGATTTAATGAACAAGCTCAAAGATGAAACCGGGGCTGCCATCCTTTTTATCACCCACGATCTGGGCGTCATTGCCGAGATGGCCCAGAATGTGGCCGTGATGTATGCCGGCAAGGTCATGGAATACACGGACGTGAAAACGATTTACGCCAATCCGAAAAATCCATATACCATCGGTTTGCTGCAATCCATCCCGGTGCTGGGCCGAGACAGTAAAGAAGACCGGCTCAAGACCATCTCAGGTGTTGTTCCTTCTTTACTTAATTTGCCGGCCGGCTGCCTCTACAACGATCGTTGCCCGGATGTATTTAGTGACTGTCATCACGTGGAACCCGAGATGTATCAATGCGCTCAAAATCATTACGTCAGGTGTTTAAAATATGCCTAACATCCTGCTAGACGCCCGGAATATTGTGAAACACTTCCCCATCAAAGGCGGGGTCTTTCTCAAGGAAATCGCCTCGGTCAAGGCGGTTGACGGGGTGAGCCTGACCATTGATAAGGGCGAAACCGTGGGGCTGGTGGGTGAGTCCGGCTGCGGTAAGACAACATTCGGCAGAGCGATTCTGCGTCTGGAGGAGCCCACTTCCGGTGACATCCATTTTGAAGGTGAAAGCATTCTCGGCTACGATAAGAACAAGATGCAGGCATTACGCGAAAAGATGCAGATCATCTTTCAGGATCCGTTCTCATCCCTCAACCCCCGTAAGACTGTATCGCATATTATCGGTGAACCCTTAGTGGTTCACGGGGTCAAAAGCAGAAAAAAAAGAGAAGAAAGGGTGCTCGAATTACTGCGGGTGGTGGGACTGCGCAAAGAGCACATGCGTCGTTATCCCCACCAATTCTCCGGCGGTCAGCGGCAAAGAATCGGTGTCGCCAGAGCGCTGGCCCTAAACCCCAAACTGATCGTCTGTGATGAGGCCGTTTCCGCGCTGGATGTTTCCATCCAGGCTCAGGTGATTAATCTGCTCAAGGACCTGCAGGATGAGTTCAGGCTGACCTATCTGTTTATATCCCATGATTTGAGCGTGGTGGAGCATGTCAGTGATCGCGTGGCGGTCATGTACCTGGGCAAAATCGTTGAGTTTGCGCCCAGCCAAGCCCTCTACAAGACACCGCTTCATCCGTATACCCAGGCACTCTTATCGGCGGTTCCCGTTCCGGATCCCGCTTTAAAAAGTAGCGAACGGATCATTTTAAAAGGCGACGTCCCCAGCCCCATCGATCCCCCGCCGGGTTGCAGCTTTCACCCGCGCTGTTTGTTTGCCAGAGATATTTGCAGCATAAGAGAACCGGAATTCAGGGAAATTCGAGATCAACATTTCGTGTCCTGTTTCTTTGCCGGTCAGCTTAGTTTAGACAAATAAACGCCCTTCTTTGAACACAGCGTTGACGGCTTATCAATTATTTGAGAGGTCGGGGAGTTTTTCTGCCCAGCCCTTGTCAATTGCGGAATGAACTATCAGCAGCGCAATCGTGCACTGTCTGAATGCATTAGGGCGCGTTGCGAAAGAACAGCCTGCAATCTCAAAGCGGCTGATTGGCACAATGCTGAATTTGCATTTAACCCAATATTTTATATATAATTTCTGTTCTTTCGCTACGCTCCTTTATGCATGAGTTTGCATCCCGCCCGGGCGGGACTGATATTTCATTCCGCGATTGATTTAAGAAAAACTCCCCGACCCATCAATTCTTTATTTTCAGCAGATTCAAGCTACCTAAAAAACCCGCATCCACATCCGTCGATTTCACCACCCGGGAAGGCACCACAACATAACAGTCCTGCGGCGCGATATGCTCCCCATGGTCATCTTTAGCGAACACCTGCCTTTTGACCAATTTTGTTCCGGTGGCAACATCGGCGATAAGGAATCTAAAATTGGGGCCGGGTTTTATGGCGCCGATGCTTTCATACTGCTCGATGGTCGAACTGTCTTTTTGGGAAGCTTCAGCTGAAGCAGGCAACACTTGATAATGCGCCAGCAGGGCCTGCATGTGATCCTTCGCTGTATCGATACAGTCTTCGGACAAGTGGTTGCCGCATTCGACGATTAACCCACAGAATTGACGCCGGCCGGCTGTGGAAATCAACGCACCCGGCATATGCGTTGGATGGTAGGCAAAATGCAAAGCGATCTGGCTGATGCCGAGTGTCAATTCCAGGCTGCGGGGGTTGTCTTTTTCATAAACACAGATTTTAAAATCACCGATGCTGACCGAATGCAGATCCAGCAGCGCTGCAATATGATTGTGCTTCTCCAGGTATTGGATAATGTCTGCAGCCCGCCGGCCTTCAATGGTCGTGCTATCCGGTTCGTGGAAGCTGCGGTTCAGATCCCAGTCGACGTAGCGCCGGTCTTTTTGGAAAGCTGGCGGGTTGCCCAGCAGCAGGCTGACCTTACCGTTCTGCAATTTAAGATCACCGTTTTGCACCTGCCGATGAAAGGCAACCATGGCCTTGACACCGGCCGGCTCATTGCCATGCGTACCGCCGACGACGACCACATGTGCCCCTTCCCGGTTTGAGGCCATTTCAATACAGTATGGCAGCTGGCAATTCGTTTGTTTTCGGAAATACGCTAAATATTTTTCTCTTGATTCTTTAGTATGCATGTCGACAGATCCGGTTTAGATAGGGCAGAAGAAAAATAGCCATGATTCAATTGATGGCACCCCACAATGACCAAAAAGCTTTTATGCGCCATAAGATGCCAAAAGTGCTGTCAGAAATTTCCATAGTTTTGCGATAGAGGGAATATAAAGAGCTTCATTTGCTGTGTGTGTATTTTCAATTATGGGGCCAATGGCGATTATATCCATAGCCGGAATTTTGGCGGCAATTACGCTGCATTCCAAACCACCGTGGGCTACCTGAATTTTTGGGTTCTTCCTGAATACTTTATAATATATCCTTTTACTGCGTCGCAGCAAGGCTGAAGCCTTGTTTGGCTCCCAGGCAGGCCAGTTACCGACAACTTTTGCAACAACGCCCACACTTTTCGCCTCAGATTGGAACCGGGAATGCAATCTCTTTATTTTTTTCATATCGGCGCTGCGTTCCATGCTGATAACGGTAAATGTGTTTTTCTCGAAATAGGCTAAACCGATATTGTTGGACGTTTCAACATTACCGTCAAACTCGGAGGACATGACGGCGACACCATCAGGAAGCACTTTTAGCAGCT
>CAZJHF010000318.1:0-4824 GCA_964545505.1 uncultured Desulfobacterales bacterium
TGAGATCCTGAGAGCACTTGATATTCGCCACCGGGGTCCGGAAATCATTGCTTGCCCCACCTGCGGGCGTTGCAACATCGCGCTATTTGACATCGTAGAGCAGGTTGAAAAAGCACTGATGACCACCGCCGAACCGGTCAAGATCGCTATAATGGGCTGCGTGGTCAATGGCCCCGGAGAAGCCAAAGAGGTGGACATCGGCATTGCCGGCGGGGATGGCACCGGAGTGCTCTTTCGAAAGGGCCGGGTGGTTAAAAAATTTGCACAGGAAAAACTGGTGGATGTCCTGCTCGCTGAAGTACGGCAATATGTAGCTGACCTGGATAGTAAAGAGTCCAACACGTAAACACTGCATGTGATCTGAGAAAGGCAAAATATGGCAAAGCAAGTCAAGAGCGCAATTTCACCGACACGCAACGAAGACTACCCGGAATGGTACCAGCAGATTATCAGGGCTTCAGACCTGGCGGAGCGGTCAACGGTCAGGGGCTGTATGGTCATCAAGCCGTGGGGCTACGCCCTGTGGGAAAATATTGTTCAGGCAATGGACCATCTATTTAAAGCCACCGGTGTTAAAAACGCCTATTTTCCGCTTTTTATCCCCTTGAGTTTTCTTGAAAAAGAGGCCGAGCACGTTGAGGGGTTTGCCAAAGAATGTGCGGTGGTGACCCACCATCGCTTGGAAAAGGGCGAAAGCGGCGGCCTTGAGCCTGCCGGCAAGCTGGCGGAACCGCTGGTGGTGCGCCCGACCTCCGAGACCATCATCGGTGATTCATTTTCGCGCTGGGTCAGCAGTTATCGCGATTTACCGATCCTTATCAACCAGTGGGCAAATGTGGTTCGCTGGGAAATGCGCACCCGCCTATTCTTAAGAACCAGTGAATTTTTGTGGCAGGAAGGGCACACCGCTCATGCCACTGCCGAAGAGGCCATCGAGCGCACCAACATGATGCTGGATGTGTATACCACCTGTGTCGAGGATTACCTGGCCATGCCGGTTCTGCGGGGTCGTAAATCTCCGGCCGAACGGTTTCCGGGGGCCGTTGATACCATGGCGATTGAGGCCATGATGCAGGACTGCAAGGCCCTGCAATCCGGGACTTCGCATTTTTTAGGCCAGAATTTTGCCCGCGGCTTTGATATTAAATTTCAAACAGCCAGCGAAACCGAAGAATATGCCTGGACGACCTCATGGGGGTCGTCAACCCGAATGATTGGTGGACTCATCATGATTCACAGCGATGATGACGGCCTTATTTTACCGCCCAGGGTGGCCTCGGCCCATGTTGTGCTGCTACCCATCATTCGCAAACCCAAAGATCGCCAGACCGTGATGGATTACACTGAAAAGCTGGCGCGGGAATTATCTGCAACGCAATACCACGGTCGCAACCTATTGGTTGAAACCGATGATCGTGAAATCGGGGGCGCGCGCGGCTGGGATTGGATTAAAAAAGGAATCCCGTTGCGGGTGGAAATCGGACCGCGGGATATCGCCGAAGACGCTGTCTTTGTCGGGCGGCGGGATCAGGCCCCCAATAAAAAAACTGCCGTTAAGCGCGATCAATTTGTGGCCGGGATCACCACAACGCTGGACGAGATCCAGCAAAATCTATTCCAACGGGCCCTGACCTTTCGCGAAGCCCATACCATCGAGATTGACGACCGCAAAACGTTTTATGATTTTTTTACACCTCAAAACGAAGACAAACCCGAAATCCATGGCGGCTTTGCCATTTCCGGCTGGTGCGGCTCAGCCGAGTGTGAACTAAAAATCAAAGACGATCTTGCGGTGACCATCCGATGCATTCCCTTTGACAGCGAAGCGGGCAAGGGCCGCTGCATATGCTGCGGTGAAAAGAGTGAGCGTCAGGTGGTCTTCGCCAAAGCCTATTAGAACCTATCTCAAAAATGCATCTAACGCCCATGGACGTAATCTACTATTTTTAAGATAGGTTCCACTATTGTTTTTCAAAAATTTTTTGCTACATCAGCTTAACTAACAATAGCGATTTGAAATCTATTCTGAGCTCAATGTCTTAAAAGGTCATGTTTTTTTCTGAAAGGCGCTATGCTTTAAACTTTACCACATTGGCACATCGTGGTCTGATATTTGGGATGGATGGCTTTCATGCCATTGGGTTTGGCAACAGCGTTGAGTGAATCCCAAATATCAAACCACAGGCAACTTGCTGTTCATAGCGCCTGGAAGAAATTGACATGACCGACTCATCTTTTGTAATTATATGGTTTGTGTAGTAAAAAAGATATTCAAATGAATATACTTTTTTCCAATGTAGCGACGGAGCCATAACGTAAAGGCACTATCGATAACCCCTAAAGAATTACGAACAACCTACCTTGATTCGGATAAATGATATCGTCGAAAAGGTATCCGGCTATGTGCCGGATGCCGATATCGGCATCATTGAACGCGCCTATATCTATTCAGCCCGGGTTCATGAGGGGCAGGTGCGACTTTCCGGAGAGCCTTATCTGTCCCATCCCCTTGAAGTGGCCGGCATTCTTACGGATATGAAATTAGATCCGGAAAGTGTGGCCGCCGGCATTCTGCATGATGTGATTGAAGACACAGCCGCCACCCCGGAAGAAATTAAGGATATTTTTGGCCCGGAAGTCATGCATATCGTCCAGGGTGTTTCCAAGCTCAGCAGCCTGTCCTTTGGCACCTCACAGGCGCGTCAGGCCGAAAGCATTCGCAAAATGTTTTTGGCCATGGCCGATGATATTCGGGTCATCCTGATAAAACTGGCCGACCGGCTGCACAACATGCGGACCCTGCAATATCATAGTTCCGAGAAAAGAAGGGAAATTGCCCAGGAGACGATCGATATATATGCCCCCATTGCCTCCCGGCTGGGAATCTATCGCTTCAAAGATGAGCTGGAAGAAACCTCTTTTAAATATACCCACCCGCAGGAGTTCAGCCGCATCGACAAACTTTTGAATAAATCCAGGACGGATCGTGAAAAATACATTGAGAAAGTCAAAAGCGATCTTAAAGCAGCCATGGATGCCACCAATCTGAAATGCGAGGTGTTGGGGCGCGTTAAAAATAATTACAGCATCCATAATAAAATGATCTCCCAGGATCTGCCGTTTGAGGAAATCTATGACATTATCGCATTCCGGATTATTTTAGACAGCGTGCCGCAATGTTATGAGGCCCTGGGTCTTATTCATTCTTTGTGGAAGCCCATTGATCACAAATTTAAAGACTACATCGGGCGTCCTAAAACCAATATGTACCAGTCTCTGCATACCACGGTTATCGGGCCGGTTGGCGAGCGCATTGAGATCCAGATTCGCACATGGGAGATGGACCGGGTGGCAGAATCGGGCATCGCCGCCCACTGGGGGTACAAAGAGGGCAAAAGCCTTGATGATAATATTAGCCGCAAGTTCGCCTGGATACAGGATCTGATCGAAAACCAGGAAAATTTCCTGGACCCAGGTGAGTTTCTGGAAAACGTTCGTATCGATCTATTCCCCGATGAAGTTTATGTGTTCACGCCGCGCGGTGAAGTCAAAACCTTGCCGCGGGGTGCCTCGCCGGTTGATTTTGCCTACATGATTCACACTGAAGTGGGCAACCAGTGCACCGGTGCAAAAGTCAACGGGCGCATGGTGCCGCTGCCATACGAACTGAAGACCGGCGATATTGTTGAAATCGTAACCTCCAAAAATCACCATCCGAGCAAAGACTGGCTCAATTTTGTCAAAACGGTCAAAGCGCGCTCAAAGATAAGACACTGGATTAAAGTTCAGGAAACCCAGCGCAGTCTCAGCCTGGGTCGTGAAATGTGCGAAAAAGCTTTTCGTAAGGAGCGCCTGAGTTTTAATAACCAGGTCAAATCGGACCATATGATGGCTGTTGTCGAGCAGTTTGGCTTCAAGACCGTTGATGACCTGATTGCGAACGTGGGTTACGGCAAGATCACACCCCTGCAGGTGTTGCGCAAATTTGTGCCCAAGGATCAAGAAACGGAAGCAGACGAATCGATATTTAACAAATTAATGGGGCGGGTCAGAAAGAAAAAGCCCAGGGCCGGGATACTGGTAAACGGCGTGGATGATATCCTGATTAAATTTGGTAAATGCTGTCAGCCAGTGCCCGGAGATCCCATTCTGGGCTACATCACCCAGGGGTATGGCGTAACCGTTCACCGTACCAAATGTGTCAATGCCTTAAGGATGAATCCCGAACGCCAGATCGAAGTTTCCTGGAACCAGAATGCCAACGAAACCTATCCGGTCAAAATCAGAATCATATCGCAGGACCGGATGGGGTTGCTGGCCGATCTGGTTGGCAATATCAGCAAGGCGGGCGCCAATATCCTAAACGCCAAGACTGAAACTCGGGAAAATAAGATGGTTGATAGTTTTTTTACGATCGGGGTTGAGGACACCACGCATCTGGATAAGATTCTGGCCGCTATCAGAAAAATTAGACACGTACAGGAGGTAAAGCGGGTCGGCTAACTAAGGTGCTTTGACAACATTTCCGGATTTGATGCAACTGGTGCAGACCATCATTTTTTTAACACGTCCACCGGAGACCGCACGCACTCTTTGCAGGTTGGGATTGAAGCGTCTTTTGGTCACGTTGTGGGCATGGCTGACATTATTCCCCACCATTGGTTTCTTACCGCAAATTTCACACATTTTTGACATTATCGGCTCTCCTTCATGCATCCCTAAGGTAACATATTTTTTTCTAAATTATACCGCTTGTCAAATTAATGTTCCGAAAAAAAGGATGGCGGTATAAGTGTTGTAGCAAAAAAGCGTTCCGTAATCGGA
>CAZJHF010000319.1:0-4810 GCA_964545505.1 uncultured Desulfobacterales bacterium
ATGTGGCCCGCCGTTTGTTTTCAGGATTGAAGATATCTCGATATATCCCAAAAGAGAAATTTCTTTTTTATTTGTTACCTTGATTACTGAATAATTTTATTTTTGGACTTTGTGCTTTCGTGCCAGTATCGCAAATATTCCAAAACGACATGTATAAAGTACTTCGCCAAGAATCCCTCCCGAGCAGTGATCATGTACCCACATGAAATATCGATTTGACAGCAGACAAAAGTCAAATGGTGCTTATTTTAGTTCTTAATTTTTTTATCATAAACCCTGCAAAGGGAGATCAACATGACGGTACAAAAACTGTTTGAACCATTGCCAATAGAAGACTTTGAACTTAAAAACAGAATTGTCTTGGCGCCCATGACCAGGGGTCGCGCCGGTGCGGAGCGCATTGCGAATGCGCTCATGGCCGAATATTATTTCCAGCGTGCCTCAGCCGGTCTGCTCATTACTGAGGCAACCGTTATTTCCGCTCAGGGCAACGGTTGGGTGAGCTCACCCGGCATTTACACCGATAAAATGGTGGCAGGATGGCGAATCGTCACCCGGAAGCTGCAGCCTACCGGCACGCCCATCTTTCTGCAATTGTGGCACTGTGGCCGGGCATCACACAGCGATTTTCATAATGGCGCACGTCCGGTTTCCGCCTCAGCGGTCAAACTTAAGGGTGATCAGATTCACACACCATTTGGAAAAAAAGATTATGAGACCCCACGGGCCATGACGGTTGAGGACATCGAGGCCACCGTGAACGATTACCGCAAAGCTGCTCTCAATGCCAAAGAAGCCGGTTTCAGCGGTGTCGAAGTGCATAGTGCCAACGGTTATCTGATCAATCAATTTCTGGATTCCAAAACAAATTTAAGGACGGATCCTTACGGTGGCAGCCTGGAAAATAAATATCGGTTTTTAAAAGAAGTGCTGGCAGCCGTTTTAGAGGTTTGGCCGTCAAAACGGGTGGGTGTCCGGCTTTCTCCCAACGGCGTGTTCAATGATATGGGCAGCCCTGATTTTCGAGAAACATTTCTCTACACCATAAAAGAACTCAATACATTGAATCTTGCATATGTTCATATCATGGATGGACTCGCCTTCGGCTTTCATGAACAGGGTGAACCGATGACACTGGCTGAATTTCGGGCTGCATATGACGGAATTATAATGGGCAATTGCGGCTATAGCAGGGAAACCGCAGAAGAGAGACTCAAGGCAGGCCATGCGGATCTGGCGGCCTTCGGGCGTCCTTTCATCACCAATCCGGACCTGCCCGAGCGTTTGATGAATGATTGGCCCCTTACCGCGTTTGACGATATGTCTCTGTGGTACACGCCAGGTGATAAAGGGTATACGGAATACAAACCCTATTCATAATTTCATTTAAAAGAAGTACACACAAGCTGCCAGAACGACTGAGGCCGTTGTCTTGCCGGCTATTGGTCGTTGTTTGGCATACCCACCGTACCGGCAGGCATCCGCCTATCATCCCTGATATACGTGTTCGACAACATCAGCGATATCACAAGAAATATGATTTGCTTTCAGCAGTTGGATGACATGCGGGATTTGATCTCTTTTTTCGACGGATAGCTCAACATGTCCCGCTTTTCTATGGAGCGCGATGCCGTTTTCTTCAAGCAGCCGGATTGCTGCACCTAAATTTTGAACTCGAAGCCCCAAAACCGTATAGTCCTCCATGTAAAAGACGGGAAGAGAGCTGTCAGGCAGACAGATCGCGGCATCTGATTCATATGACAGGATAGGCAAACGCGGCATGTTACAGTCCTCATCCCACAGTGTTAAATATTGTATACATGGCTGATGCTTGCTTCTGTCAGTTTTCAATATTCATAATAAGTTGATCAGTACGCTATACGGAGGCGACAAAAATGAGATGATCAGAGCCGAACTTTGGCTGCTAATTGTCTCCCGTATTCAACGCATTGGGTAATACCTTCATTATCAGGACGCCACATTGTTTTAATTCCGTCATCAATCAATTCAAAACCGGCGGTCTTTAGATTTTCAGAAATTATTTTTGTGGATTCGCCGCTCCAACCATAACAACCAAATGCAGCTGCTTTTTTATTCTTAAACTTTAAACCCTTCACCTCCTCCAGGATTCCCGCTACTGAAACTAAAATCCCCCGGTTTATCGTTGGAGAACCCATCAGGATGGCCTTGGACTTAAAAATTTCTGTGATGACATCATTTTTGTCGGTTTTGGCCAGATTAAACAATTTAACATTTACCGCTTTGTCGGTACTGCTGATACCATGGGCAATTTTCTCGGCCATGACGCGGGTTCCACTCCACATGGTGTCGTAAAGAATAGTGATCTGGTTTTCCTGATAGTCATCTGACCACTTGAGATATTTTTCAACAATCTGCTCAGGCCTGTCACGCCAGATTATACCGTGGCTTGCGCAAATGATATCAAGCGGCAAATTGAACGCTAACACTTCCTTAATTTTCTTTGTTACCAGCGGGCTAAACGGGGTTAATATATTCGCATAATATTTTATACACTCGTCAAACAGTTCGTTTTGGTCAACAAGGTCATTAAACATGTACTCGGAGGCGTAGTGCTGCCCGAAGGCGTCGTTGCTAAACAAAATATTGTCTTCGGTTAAATAGCAGAACATACTGTCGGGCCAATGGAGCATCGGCGCCTCTATGAAAATAAGCTCTTTTTGCCCAAGACTCAGGCGGTCGCCGGTTTTGACCACATTAAAATTCCAGTCTTGATGATAATGACCTTTTAATGATTTTACCCCATTCTGTGTACAGTATATGGGCGTATCGGGTATGTGGGACATCAATAAAGACAAGGCGCCACTATGATCTATCTCAGCATGGGGTGCGATAACATAATCAATTTTGTCCAGTTCAATTTCCTGGGATAGATTGTGAATATACTCTTCTGCAAAAGGCGCCCACACCGTATCAAATATGGCGGTCTTTTCTTCTTTTATTAAATATGAATTGTATGTTGACCCGCGATGGGTTGAGTATTCGTCTCCGTGAAATTTCCTGAGCTCCCAATCAATTTTGCCGATCCAAAAAACGTTATTTTTTACGTTAATGCTCATTTTCTCACTCCTTGCATATTTAAATTAAAAAAGGGCTTCTTTTAGGTTTTCAATTCCAATTCTATCAACGAACCGGGCCATACGCTCCTTTTTTTTCGCTTTATCTTTGTACTGTTGCAAACATCGTTTGCTCAGGTCAATGACCTCATCCTTGGTTAAATCTTCTTTTAAAATATCTCCTATTCGCGGGCGCCTTGCGGAACTTCCACCGATAATAAACGTCCATCCTTTTTTCTTACCGAAAATGCCGTATAGGTTCCCAATTTTGCTGAATAACAATTTTTTGCGCATTAAACAAATATTTCGAATAGGCCATTTGGCCTACAGCTTCTAAGCGACTGTTGCATCTTACTTGCCTGGCAAAAAAATAAGCGCATGCCTCAAACACTAACCAAAGCCTGTGTTAGATCATCGATCAACGTTTCCAACGGCTCGATGCCCACCGAAAGGCGAACCAGGCTTTCACTGATACCCGCTTTGGCGCGATCCTGCGGGCTCAGGGCTGCATGGGTGTTGGTGATGGGCTGGTTGGCCAGGCTGGTCACGCCCCCCAGGCTGGTGGCCAGCTTAATGCGGCTGAGCCGGTCCATAAAGCCTTTGGTTTTATCAAAGTCGCCGTCGATTTCAAAACTGAGCATACCACCATATCCGCTAAGCTGTTTTTCTGCGATGCGGTGATCCGGATGCGAACCTAAACCCGGGTAATATACGGTTTTGACTTTTTCCTGGGCTTCCAGAAATTCGGCAATCAGCAGGGCGTTTTTATTTTGCTGCTGAACGCGCAGTTCAAGGGTTTTTAGCCCGCGCGAGGCCAGAAAGGCGCTCATGGGGTCCATGACACCGCCCATAATTTTGCGCCGGGTCCAGAGGTTATCAAAATGGGTTTTATTGCAGCACAAAAACCCGGCGGTAATATCGTGATGGCCGCCGATGTATTTGGTGGCACTGTGAATAACGATGTCGACCCCCAGCTCCAGCGGCTTTTGATTGATCGGTGAAGCGAAGGTTGAGTCCAGCATCACGATGGCGCCTTTATTATGGGCGGCCCGTGCCAGTGGGGCAACGTCAACGATTCGCAGCAAGGGGTTGGTGGGGGATTCAAGGTAGAGCAAATCCACACCGCTTGCGATCTCCTGCAGCAGACGTTCGCTGTCCCAGCAGTCTGCAAAAACTGTTTCAACCTTAAATTGGGTCAAAATATCATTTAAAAACTCATAAGTGGCGCCATACAACTGCCGGGTGGCGACGATTCGGCTACCGGCCTTGGTATGAGCAGATAGCGCGGTGGTAATGGCCGCCATCCCCGAGCCAAAGCCCAGGGCCTTGTCATATCCTTCCAGAGCCGCCAGTTCATGTTCGACTTCAACCACCGAGGGATTGTCCCAGCGTGAATACAGATAGCCGCTGCGGTTTTGCACGACATCGATCAGATCGTCGGATTGCTCAAATTTGTAGGTAGCCGTTAAATGCACCGGGTAAATAACGGGTTTGCCTTTCACCGCTGGTCTCCTTTCTGCAAATACGTGCGTTCAATTCTATCAAGTGGCTTGATAATTTTATCTGATCAAAAACTTTTTGTTAAAAAATAATTTAATGATTGTTTAGTACCATGCCTTTCAAATAATTCACAACACTCGTCCGGGTTTAAATAGATATCCTCGAAAATTGCCAGCGCTCATGATGTCAAACGGGCCTATTATTTTCTGAATGGC
>CAZJHF010000320.1:0-4743 GCA_964545505.1 uncultured Desulfobacterales bacterium
TTTTTTCGGAGACGGCTAAAGCAGCTGACAGATTTATTGCCGTCGTCGTCTTGCCGACACCACCTTTCTGGTTGGCTATACAGATGATCCGTGCCATAACCTCGAGACGCTAACATATAATTTAAGGTTTGAAAAGAACTTTAAAATATGGCATTTTATAGCATACACTGTTACTGGTAATGGCGTTCAACACCATGTTTTGATAAATGTATTCGACGAGTTGCAATACCCTGTTCGCCAATGCGGATAGCTGGGAACTGCAGGCCGGGTTCCATGAGCGCTATTCATTAGGTTCGATTTATACCGGAGTCTTCATGAAAGTATTTCGAAAAATCATCGTTATCGGGTTGACCACAATTTTGGTGGCAGGTCTCCTGACCCCACAAACCGTCTTTGACCTGACCGTCCGTGAAGAAGAAAAAATGGCCCGCTCTTTCCTTCCCATTATATTTAAATATTACGACGTTATCGAAGATCCTGCCATTGTGAACTATGTTAACAAAATCGGGAATCGCATTGTGGCCAAATTGGACGAACCTCTGTTTCACTACCGTTTCTACGTCCTTGATACGGATCCATTCAACGCCTTTGCCATTCCAGCCGGTTATATTTTTATCAATAGCGGGTTGCTAATGGCCATGGACAATGAAGAGGAACTGGCTGGTATTCTGGGGCATGAAATTGCGCATGTCAATGCGCGCCATATTTCCCAAAAAATTGAAAGATCAAAAAAGATTGGGTGGGCCCGCATGGCGGGGATGGCTGCTGGTGTGCTGATGGGCTTGGCCGGTGCGGGAGGAGACGCATCATCGGCAGTGTCGCAAGGTTCGGCCGCCGCTGCTGCAACCGCTGAGTTGTCCTATAGCCGCGATAACGAAATGCAGGCCGACCAGCTGGGGCTGATTTATTTAAATGATGCCGGTTACGGCGGCGACGGCCTGCTTAAAATTTTAAAAAAGATGCGCGCCAAACAGTGGTACGATTCGAAGCTGATTCCGACCTATTTGATGACCCATCCGGCGATCGACGAGCGTATTGCTTATATCGATGGCCAGCTTGCAAGCGCTCCCAAAACCCGCAAACCGAAACCCCAAAATTCCTCCGTCGAATTTGAAAGAGTCCTCACCTGTCTGATCACGCGCTATGGTGATGAGAGCGTCGTCTTAAGAAATACCGAAACCGCCGTGAAAGATCATCCCGAAGATCCACTGGCACGCTACCGCTACGGTCTCATTCTGGCCCGAATTGGCCGACGTCAGGAAGCCATTGACCAGCTAAGAATGGTATTAGAAAAACGAGCGTTTGATCCTTATTTATTAAGGGATATCGGTCGAGTTTATTTTTTAGACGGGCAGCTTCAGCAAGCCTTAAAAATGTTAAAAACAGCCCACAAAATGATCCCCGGCGATGCGGATTCCAGCCTTTATCTTGGGCAGACGCAGTTTGAGCTTGGGGCATTTGATGATGCTTCGGCCCTTTTTTTGGATGTTGTTAAAAAAAATCCCAATTATACACAAGCTTACTACTTACTGGGTCAAAGCCTGGGCAAACAGGGCGATTTAGCAGACGCGCATTATTATCTTGCAGTCTTTCACAGTAGAAAAAGAGACTTTAAGATGGCTGTCCTGCAGTTGCGGCGTGCACTGAGATATGCCAAAGATGCTGAAAAGAAAGCAAAAATTGAAGAAGCCCTAAAGAAGCTGGAGGACGCCCTGGCTGGGAAAAAATCAGAATAGAACCAAACGGCCTTCACGTGTTTGCCGGCAAGCAGATGAGTCGACCACGGTCGCGCGACGGGGGTTAGCTGCGGTCAAAATGAGAAAACTGCATTGAAAAAGTTCCGCGGCCTTGGGTTGCAGACCGCAGGGAAGTCGAATAGCCGAACATTTGAGACAACGGTACGATTGCACTGATAACCTGGGCCCCGCCTTTGTGTTCGATGGATTCAATTTTACCGCCTCTGGCATTTAAATCCCCGATAACGTCCCCGATAAAAGATTCCGGGACAAAGATCTCCACTCTCATGATCGGTTCCAGCAAAAACGGATTTCCCTTGGACAGCGCTTCCTGGCATGCCATCGATGCACTGACGGTATAGGCAAGCTCAGTCCCCAGGGACTCTTTATAGGTCGCAGCACTCAGTCTGACTTCGACATCAACCACCGGATAGCCCATCAGTGGTCCGCTTTCTAATGATTCCATGACCCCTTTTTCAACCGCAGCGGTGAATGCAGGCGGCAGGACGTCGTCCGTAATTTCGGTTATGAATTTTTTCCCGGTCCCCCGGGGCAGCGGGGCCAGACTTAATTCAACCTCACCGAAATGACGTTGGCCGCTGATCTCCTTATCAAATGTGGCCGAAGTCTTTGATAGCGTTTCAATGGTTTCCCTGTAAACGACCTGGGGTTTGCCGACATTCACCTTGGTTCTAAACTCACGCTGCATTCGGCTGATAATGATTTCCAGGTGCAGTTCTCCCATCCCTGAGAGGATCGTTTGTCCGGTATCTTCATCATTTCGCACGGTAAGCGTGGGGTCTTCGGCCATGAATTTTGTCAGGACTTCATCTATTTTTTCTTGATCCGCATGGGTTTTGGGTTCCACGGCGATGGAAATGACCGGTTCATAAAACTCGATCTTTTCGAGCAGAATCGGATGTTCGCGTGTGCACAGGGTTTCACCGGTTGAAGATCCTTTCAAACCCACCACGCCCACAATGCGGCCTGCACCTATGCGGTCCACGCGTTCCCGGCGATTGGCATGCATATTCAATATGCGAGCGATTTTTTCTTTTTCATTGCGCCCGGGATTAAATACCTCGCTGCCGACTTTTAGCTGTCCGCTATAAATCCTGACAAACGATAATTTGCGGCCTTCCATCATCGCTACTTTAAAGATCAATGCCGCCAATGGGTCTGAGTCTTTGGGCCGGCATTGAATGATTTCGCCGGATTCAGGATGGTTTCCCTCAATCGGTGGGACATCAACCGGACTTGGCAAATATAGCAAAATGGCATCGAGCAGCGGCTGGATGCCTTTATTTTTTAAAGCAGCACCGCACAAAACCGGGATCAGCTTTAATTCAATGGTGGCTTTGCGTATGGCAGCCAACAATTGGGTTGCATCGATCGTTGTTTCCCCAATATAGGCTTCCATGAGATCATCATCATATTCGGCAACAATTTCAATCAGTTTCTCGCGGTATTCTTCGGCGGTGGCGATAAATTCCGTTGGGATCTCACGGGCTTCAAACTCTGCACCCAGGGTCTCATTATCCCAAACAATCTGCTTCCATTGGATCAAGTCGATAATGGCCTGGAAGTCATCTTCCATACCGCATGGGATCTGAAGTATAAGGGGATTGGCATTGAGACGTTCTTTCATCATCTCAATCGTGCCAAAAAAATCTGCGCCAACGCGATCGAGTTTGTTGATGAAGGCGATTTTGGGCACCGCATATTTGTCGGCTTGACGCCACACGGTTTCAGACTGCGGTTCCACACCTTCCACGGCACTAAAAACACCGATAGCGCCATCCAACACTCTTAACGATCGCTCAACCTCAATCGTAAAATCAACATGCCCGGGGGTATCAATAATGTGGATTTCTGTATTGTCCCATTGGCAGGTGGTAACTGCAGATGTAATTGTAATGCCCCGCTCCTGCTCGTCGGGCATCCAATCCATCACCGCCTCTCCATTATGAACCTCGCCGAGTCTATGCGAACGGCCGGTGTAATAAAGGATCCGCTCCGTTACGGTCGTTTTGCCGGCATCAATATGAGCAATAATGCCGATGTTGCGTATGTTTTCGATTTTTACGTTTGCACTCATCGTATCAACAACATGTTTGCTTTCACCGGAACCTGTAAATCGATATGGCCCGCCAGGGTCTTTGATTCACTCCCGTTAATTAGAATTTTAACCGCTTCTACTTCTGGCACATTTAACACAATCGAGTTCACAATTGAATAGACCGTGAGTAGCTCGGATTTTATACCGCCCGGGTGTTGATCTGCAATCGTTGAGGTCAAGTCAACATAGCAGATGCCGTCCTGGGTGACATAAATTGCCCGAATTTTAGTACTCTTCGGGATGGTGCGTACCAAACCCAGCTGGGGACCCTTTATTAAGGCCTCAACAATACGTTTGGCAAAAAAAGCAGGGTTTGCAGGGTGTTTCAGGCTGCGCTCTTCGGCTATTAAAAAATGATTGTCCTGGTCTGAAAAATACAAATGTGTCAGTGTTGTCTGCGATGGCTTTAAACTCACCGGCGATTCGGTTTTGCCGGTCCGTTCGCGATCAGGTGAGTTTGCCGATCGAATGACAATGACCCCGAGCACTGCCACAACAGCGATCAAGGCTAAAACCGAAAAAAAAATGGTTCGTTTTGCGATCATTGTTTCGGTGTCAGAATCGTATGGGTTGTTTTCAAACCGGGTGGTCGTTGACTCGCCTGTTTCAAAATATCCCGTCCACGAGGGGCCACTGCGGGGTCATCAATTCGTTTTGAGATTTCAGCACCCGCTTGAAATCAGAACCCGATTTTTATGCCAATCGCCTGATGATGTCAAGCAAAAGGGCTTGAGCACCCCGGTTGACGCCGGCACCATAAAATAAAAGCTGATTTTTCAGTTTGACTTGTTTTAAAAGGGAATGCTATTAGAAACAATTTTATACCTGAATCTTGCATGAAAATTAATGAGAAGTTGTTAATAAACTTAATGACGACAGGTTGCGCCC
>CAZJHF010000321.1:0-4721 GCA_964545505.1 uncultured Desulfobacterales bacterium
CGCGATTCTAAAATCCTGCCGAAGGCTGAGTAACATATTGGAAATCGATAAATTGCATTCGGTTTTTGCCGATGTGGTGAAGCATAAGTTTTCGATCTGTCGACTGGCCATATTTATGTATCATAAAACCGAAAAAAAACTGTCGCTTGTCTTCAGTACCGGGCTTGGTGATCTCAATTTTGAGATCCTCGAAACCGATACCGGCATTTGGAATACTATTTTAAAAGGCGAACCCTTTGATGTCAGAGACGATTCCGGCAAGCTCCTGTTTCCCAAAGATTTTAAACAATTCAAACTCGAGGGGCTGAATTCTCAATTGTGGGTTCCACTGGGCATGGGGGATGAACTGATCGGCCTGGTGACCATCGGCAATCGTGAAAACCAGCTGCCCTTCGATGCGTCTGATCGCTATTTTCTGCAGCAGCTCTCAGCGCATGCCGTCGTTTGCATTAATACCTGCCGTCAGTATGAAAAGCGTCGTAAAGAAAAAGAAGATCTGGACAAAACGCTTCAAAATCTGTCGCTTCTGTACAGCATCGGCAAGGCCATGAATTATATAAGCGATCTGAAAAACCTGCTGCAGTATATCCTGAGCAAGGCCATTGAGGTGACTTTTGCCGAAAAAGGTTCCCTTATGCTTTATGATATGGAGACAGATCAGCTGAATATTCGTGTTCTGGCCGGGATGGAAGACTCCGCCTTTCAGGAGCAGGTCAATAATAACGAAATTGCCTGTCGCAGTTTTAAACCGGGTGAAGGTATTGCCGGCCGGGTCTATATGACTGCCAAGCCCATTGTCGTAAACAACATCAAAGAGGATGACATCTTCATAGACTCCGAAAAATCATTTGTTCGCTCGATTGCCTGCATTCCCATGGTGGTCTTTAACGATGTCATCGGTGTCATTAATGTGACCAATAAGCGCCATGGTAAGGCCTTTACGGATGAAGATGTTGAAATGCTCAAAGCCGTGGCCGATCAGGCTGCCGTGGCCATTAACAAGGCCCAGCTCTGGGACATGGCGGTTACTGATTCCTTAACCGGCCTGTTTGTGCGTCGCTATTTTTTGGTCAAGCTGCAGGAGGAGCTGCATCGGGCCGAACGTTACAAAAACATACTGTCAGTCGTTATGGCCGACCTGGACCGCTTCAAGAATATTAATGATAGCTATGGCCACGATGCCGGCGATCGTGCCTTAAAGGCCATTGGCAAATTCCTGCAGCAAAACATCCGGGATGTGGACGTGGTTGCCCGGTATGGTGGCGAGGAATTTGTCATCATGGTACCGGAGGCGGCCAACGACGCCGCGCTTATTTTAGGCGAGCGCCTGAGAAAGCAGATGTCGGAGCTGAAGATCAAAGATCTCCCACCCATTACCATCAGCCTGGGGATTGCCACTTTTCCCAACGATGGTTCAGATATTGAGAACTTAATCAAGAAAGCCGACGCGGCCATGTACGCCGCCAAAAGAGCCGGCCGCAACCGGGTTGTGAAATATACAGCGGATATTCCTCTGGTAAGGGAAGGCCATCCAGAGGCCACTCAGAACTAAAAACCCGGCGGGTCTTTCAATCCATCAATCGCAACAATTTATAAACAGGTGACCACACAATTGGATTAACCGGTAAGCCGGCCAAAGATTTACGAAAAAGGGGATGAAGCCATTTTAAACCGAAAAAATGTCTAATTTTGTTTAACCGGTAAACAGGCGATTTGGAAACGGGCTCAACCGAAGTACTTTTGAAGTATTTTTAAAATCGGTTCTTGCAAAAGATTCCGAGATTTAATAATAACCCACCAAAACCCATTTTGAGCTAACGTTCAGTCTCAACCATGAGGGAGGCGCTATGTCAGAAATACTGGATATTGTTAAAAACAGGGATCCGCAGGAAAATGAATTTCACCAGGCGGTCAGTGAAGTAATGGAGTCGGTAAAACCGGTTTTGGACCAGAACCCGGTCTACCGCCAGGCCAAGATACCCCAGCGACTTGTCGAGGCCGAGCGCATTATCGTATTTCGTGTCCCATGGATGGATGACCAGGGCGAAATTCAGGTCAATCGTGGATTCAGAATAGAAATGAACAGCGCTCTGGGGCCCTACAAGGGCGGGCTGCGCTTCCACCCGTCGGTTAATCTGGGTATCCTCAAGTTTCTGGCCTTCGAGCAGGTTTTTAAAAATGCGTTAACCACCCTGCCCATGGGCGGCGGTAAGGGCGGATCGGATTTTGATCCCAAGGGAAAATCTGACAACGAAGTCATGCGCTTTTGCCATAGTTTTATGAGCGAGTTGTTCCGCCACATCGGGCCCAATACCGATGTGCCCGCCGGTGATATCGGCGTTGGTGCCAGGGAGATCGGCTACCTTTTCGGGATGTACAAAAAATTGACTAATGAATTTACCGGTGTCCTGACCGGCAAAGGGCTGAACTGGGGCGGCAGCCTCATCCGGCCCGAGGCCACCGGATATGGCTCGGTTTATTTTGCAGCTGAAATGATAGCAACGCGTAAAGATACCCTCAAAGAAAAAACCTGCCTGGTCTCGGGCTCCGGCAACGTGGCGCAGTTCACCACCGAAAAATTGATTGAACTGGGGGCCAAGGTCGTCACCCTTTCGGATTCCTCCGGTTTCATCTACGACGAAGGCGGCATCGATTCCAAAAAGCTGGAATTTGCTAAGATGTTGAAAAATGTTCGCAGAGGGCGCATCAAAGAATATGCCGAAAAATATTCAGAGGCAGCCTACACAGCGGTTGACCCGGCCCTGGATCACAATCCGCTCTGGAACCACAAGGCTGATTGTGCTTTTCCAAGCGCCACCCAAAACGAAATAAATGCCAAGGACGCCCAGAATCTGATCAACAATGGTGTCTTTCTGGTCAGTGAAGGCGCTAACATGCCCACCGAGCCTGATGGGGTCGATATCTTTTTACAGGAAAAATTGCTCTACGGGCCCGGCAAAGCAGCTAATGCCGGTGGGGTGTCGGTTTCCGGTCTGGAAATGACCCAGAACAGCATGCGCCTGAACTGGACCCGGGAAGAAGTCGATGATCGGCTAAAGATGATCATGAAAAGCATCCACCAGACATCGCTGGAGGCAGCCGAGCAATACGGTACCCCCGGAAATTACGTGAACGGGGCCAACATCGCCGGCTTTGTTAAGGTGGTCGATGCCATGCTCGATCAAGGCCTCGTCTAATTTTCGTTCTGTAAACGGCCCTTTTTCGCAATCTCTGTGTCAAACAGCGGGATTGAATTGTGCGACGTACTTTAAGTACGCCTCCGCTCAATCCTGCTGTTTTCCTTGACCTTGCAAAAAATTGCTCGCTTACAGAACGAAAATAGTCTTTATTAAACCTGTTTACAATTTATTGATCTTGTACAGAGTATAAGAAAATCGTTAACATACGATTTGAAAATATAATTTTCTAAGAAACAATCATCATTTCATTTTTTTCTCAGCCTTGTTGAACTATCAAACCTAAATTGAGCGATTGTCGAGGTTGCCGCCCCGTGAAATAGGCTTCGCATTTCACTGGGCAGGCAGCTACACGGCAGATGGCGTCCCGCTATAGTGTACTATGCGGGGCGGCATCTAACACAGTAGATGCGGTAAGATCGGCAATCCCGAAGGGTTTCAAATTTTAATAAATAAGAATCGATAGAATTCAGTCAAAGAAAGATAAATATATCCCTCTATTAAAATTTGAAACGCTCTTTTAGGTTAAATCAAGGTGTGAAATCCCGCCATCAAGGCGGGACCAGCGGACAAAATCTAAAGCTTTTGGAATCCGTTTAACATTCAATAATTCGCTTACAGAACGAAAATAGTCTTATTTCCAACTACCCTAATTTCCCTGACACCTGCTTGCCGCGGCGCAGATCGACAGAGCAAAGACGGGAACACTGCCTGCCGCGCCATAGCTTTAGCGAAGGCGAGACTCCTGAAACCGATAATGGGCCGGTCTCCGGGTGATTAACACAGTATTATGAGTAATTTTTTAATTATTGGCATGGCTGCGGGTCTGTTAGCGGGGCTTCTGTACTGTGAGAAAAATGAACTGCAAGCAGCCAAATTGTCGGTAAAAACCATTCTTTCCTGTTTGTTTATCCTGACAGTCGTCATCCAATCCCGGCCGGTTCCGACGTACTTCCTGCTTTTATTGATCGGAATGCTTTTTTGTCTGGGAGGCGACGTGTTTCTGGCCTTGCCCCATCCCCGGATGTTTCTCCGGGGCCTGGTGTCTTTCTTGGTGGGGCATGTGCTTTATGTGACTGCTTTTGGACGCACGGCCGGTACCAATCAATGGACGCTCATCGGTTTGACGATCAGCTTGATCGCCAGCGGCGTGGTGTATGTATGGCTGCGGCCTCATCTGGGTGCCATGAAAATTGCGGTGATTTGCTATATGGCGGTGATCAGTGCAATGGCAGTGGGTGCCTGGTCGATGTTGGGTGCTGATGACCTCAGGCCGATCGGTCGCATGCTGGCCTGCGCAGGAGCGCTGAGTTTTTATATCTCGGATGTTTTCGTGGCCCGGCAGCGTTTTGTCAAAAGCGCGTTTCTGAATCGGCTCATCGGCTTGCCGCTGTACTATGGCGGTCAGTTTATGCTGGCGTTTTCGGTCGGCTGCTTAAGCCCAATCATCGGCTAAAAAGTTAATGGCTTGGTATTGGTCCGTGGGTTTCGGTTTTCAATAAATAGCTGGTGTCAGGTGTCAGT
>CAZJHF010000322.1:0-4708 GCA_964545505.1 uncultured Desulfobacterales bacterium
CATCACGGTTGATGATGAACCCGGACCCCAGGCTTCTTTGTTTGAATTCCCGTTGACGCTCATCGGAAAAAGGGCCGAAGTTTTCAAAGGGATTTTTACGCCCAAATGGATCGCCGAAAAAGTGTCGAAAAACAGGGCCGCCGCCCTCTACCGTCTTTACGGTTCGGATGTTAACCACTCCCGGCTGGGCCTGACTTGCAAGCTCACTGAAGCTGGCCGGGACCATCATGGCCCCGGATTCTGCTGCCGGTGCGTTTTTGGCTATGGCTTCCGAATCCAGGCTCGATAAGCCCCAGATGACCCCGGCCGTCAGAATAATCACCAAGCCACCGATAATGTTGTTTTTGTAAATGTGAATCATTTTATCCTCCTTCTAAGGAACAGATTAATGGCATTAAAAAGTATTGGTCTATATTATAAATTGTCAAGATAACCGCAAAATGACCCCAAGATGATCAAATGGTTAGGTCCCAAAGTGCTAACGAGGAGGCATAAGGAGAATATAGATAAAATTAGCTGATTTAACAGCAAGTTGCAGGAGTGATGGAGTACTGGAGCGATGGCGTAATGCTATAAAATAATCTAATTCATTCGAAAATCCAGCACTCCAATACGCCAGTACTCCAATTTTTTTATTTGTAACCCAGCTATCGGTCAAGAGATGAAGGTTTTGATATCAGTTTTGGGAGGGTGATGGTGAACGCGCTGCCCCGACCGACCTCACTGGCAACCGTTATATCGCCCCCGTGGGCTCTGGCAATGGCGCGGGCAAAACTGAGGCCCAGGCCGATGCCGGCCTCCGAGCGACTCGGATCACACCGATAAAATCGCTCAAAAATACGGGATCTATCTGTATCGGATAGGCCGATACCGCTATCCTTAACGTTAAGCCAAACGGTGTCAGGCTCATGGGTATGAACCGTTAGGTCAACCCTGCCGCCCGCCGGTGTATATTTGATGGCATTATCCAACAGGTTGGCGATCATTCTTTGAATCAGCCGGTTATCACCGAAAATATTGAAATGTCCGGCAACATCACACACTAATTTTACACCTTTGTCTTCTGCCGGCGCCTGAAATAAATCACAGGCATCCCGCACCACCTCGCCAATATCCATCTTCACTGAATCAAGCTTGTTGACGCCAGCTTCGGTCTTCGAAATGACCAGCATGGTGTTGATCATGTCCAACAAGCGATCACACTCTTCGATGGTGCTGGCCGCCAGGTTTTCATAATCTTTTTCAGAGGCGCCGGTGGTCATCGAAACTTCAGATAGCCCCCGGATGCGGGTGATCGGGCTTTTCAAATCGTGCGCAATGTTGTCGCTCATTTCCCGAATACCGGTAACCAGCGATTGGATTCGGTCGAGCATCTGGTTGAAGGTAATGGCCAGCTGGTCGATCTCGTCCTGGTTTTTTTTCACCGGCACCCGTTCATCGAGGCTGCCCTCTGAAATGTGGCGGGCCGTTTGCGTCACTGTTTCAACCCCAGCCAAAACGCGTCTGGCCATAAACCAACCGATAATCACAGCAAAAATGAATAATGAGGCCATTGTGAGGACAAATATTTTGCGAAAGGCTTCAATAAAGCGGGTATAGCTTTCCATGGATTGGCCCAGCTGCAAGATGATGTTGCGGCCAATATGAGTGTACAGAATCCGGATTCTGTGTTTACGATCAGGCAGGCTGATGGTATCAAAAACCGGTCGTTTGCCCCGGACCAGTTGATTAATGGCTGACTTGCCAATGCCGATATCCAGCCAGTAGGACATATTTGAAGAAGAAAATTCCTGGCCGTCAAGCGAAAGCAATCGAAAAAAGATTTTCTTTTCCCCCGCAGCCTGGGCCTCGAATATAATCTGGCGCTTAACCGCCTCGATACCCTGCAGCTTGAAAATTGAAGACAGGGTACGCGCTTCACCCAGCAAATCTTGATCGCTACGATCCTGGATAACGGACGTAATTAAAAAATAGAAAAAGAAAAAAGCCACGCAGGAGGTGAGCATAAAAATTCCCGCATACCAGAGGGTGAGGCGAAACGCCAGCGTATGACGGGCATTATTTATCTTCTTTAAGAACATAACCGACTCCGCGCACCGTATGAATCAACTTGGTAGAAAATCCTTTATCAATCTTCTCACGCAGCTTGTATATTCTGGATTCAACCACATTGGTCTGGGGATCAAAATAATAATCCCAGACATGCTCCATTATCATGGTTTTTGACACCACCCTGCCGGCATTGCGCAGCAGGTACTCCAGCAACGAAAACTCCAGTGGCTGCAGGTCAATTTTTTGGCCGGCCCGCACCACTTCCCGGGTAATCAGGTTCATATTGATATCGGCGATCGCCAGTTTGGTCGGCTCGGCCACATCGCTGCTGCGCCGGATCAGGGCCTGGAGCCGGGCCAGCAATTCGGAAAATGCAAAGGGTTTGGTCAGATAGTCATCCGCACCGGTCTGCAGCCCTTTTACGCGATCATCAACTTCTCCTTTGGCACTTAAAATAATGATCGGCGTTTTCAGTTTTTCGCGTCGTATGTTTTCAACCAGGCTCAGACCGTCCATTTTAGGCAGCATAATATCGATAACAGCCGCATCGTAAGGTTCGGTAAGCGCCATATGCAGACCGTCTTCGCCATTGTCTTCATGGTCTACGGCAAAGCCTTCGGCCTTGAGACCCTGGATAATGAAAGAGGCGATTTTAGAATCGTCTTCTACCAGAAGTATCCTCATTTGCGACCTCTCTGGATTTTAAGCTTAATACCTTACAGCACGCGGTTATGAAACCAACACGGCATTTAGTTATATATGTTTAAACAATTTTTCGTCTGGCTGCAATAGCTGCCCACTCTTCTTGTTGGCGTACTTCCAGTAATTCAAATCCTATACTGCTCAACCGGGCGACCACCAGTTTTTTATTCTCTGCAAACATTCCCGAACAAACGAAAATTCCACCGGTGGCCAGGGCACGGGGCAGATCATCCAGCAGTTCTAAAATTACATGCGTAAAAATGTTGGCTGCAATAAAATCGTATGTGTCCTTGATGCCGGACAGGAGATTGCCGGCAGATAAGCTATAAGCGTCAGAATCCAGATCGTTTAATTTTAGATTGGATGCCGCTACATCGATGGCAACAGTATCTTTATCAACACCGTAAACAAAGCCCGCACCCAGCTTGGCGGCGGCAATCATCAAGATGCCGGAGCCGGTGCCCAGATCTAAAAACGAATCGCCCGGATTAAGGTAATCTTCAATCAGGCGTATACATAACGCAGTAGTGGGGTGCGTCCCAGTACCAAAGGCCATACCGGGATCCAGTTCCAACACAATATCACCGGATTCGGTTGCGTAATGGCGCCAGGTGGGTTTGACAACAATTTTTCCCCCAATTTTGAGTGGCTCAAAAAAAGCTTTCCAGGCCTCGGCCCAGTCTTCCTCATCCAGCTCTTTATAACTGACCCGGTAAAGCAACGCTAAATTCTTTTTTAAAAGAGATAATTTTTTTTCCAGCTCCCTGCAACGTTTTTTGGCCTGGCGGTCTTTTGGAAAATAGCCAAGCACCGCTTGATGTTTCGGTCGATCAATCGAGTCCTCGGCCCAATCTTCGGCAGGCTCTAACGCCGGATCTTCTTCAACAACACCCGTAAGTTCGAATTCGAAAAACAGGTCGGCAATGAGCTCAGCGGAAAGGCGGCTGTCCTCGGCATCAAAAACAACTTTGGCTTCAATCCATTTCATTGCTGGGATATCCCACCACAGAGCACACAGAGATCACAGAGAAAAAGTTTAGATTTTAGTCGTTAATTATTCTACGCAGTCCGTTTTTTAGAATTTTGACATTAAAATTAATCAAAAGACCCACTTTACAGTCAGATAATTTTAGATAAGACAATAGCTGAGCGCTATGAATCGGTAACAATCGATCAATGGCTTTTAATTCAACAATGACTTTTTCATCCACCAAAAGATCGAGACGGTAGCCACAATCTAATTTTACACCTCTATATGTTACCGGAAGTGCTTTTGGGCGCTCAACAGATAACCCACGATCGGCCAGCTCAAATGCTAAACATGCCTCATAAGCCGACTCTAATAAACCCGGTCCTAAAGATTTATGTACAGCAATTGCAGAACCAATGATTGTTTCTGTTGTTTTGTTGATAGCTTTCATTATCATTCTCTGTGGGCTCTGTGATCTCTGTGGTTAAAATAAAAACTTCTCTTTGGGCGGGTTGAAGTAGCCGAATTTAAGGTTCGGGAATTCCCGCCGTATGAGTTCCAGCATATTGTGCATACCGATGGGCGCATCTTTGGCGGTCACACCTTTCATAATTTTTAAATAGCGCAACGGATCAAAATTCAAATTGCGCCACTGAATCATGTGAATCGAGTAGGACGTCAAAAATTTCTGCAAAGCTCTAATTTCCCCGGGGGTATCGGTAAACCCGGGACAATTTAAATAATTGACCGCCACAAAAAGACGGCTTGCCAACGCATGATCAATGCTTTTTAAAACATCTGAAAATCCGTAGCCCTTGGGACGAAAATAGGCCTGATAACATTCGGGACGCAGACTGTTCATGCTGATCCGAATGCTGTCCAGCCCGGCATCGATGGCCTGCTGCAGTGCCCGTGGCAGGCTGGCGTTGGTGTTCATGTTGATCGTGCCCCGATTTGTTTCAGAACGAATCAAACGAATGGCCG
>CAZJHF010000323.1:0-4691 GCA_964545505.1 uncultured Desulfobacterales bacterium
CAAGATGGCCACTTTAAAACGAGGCGTCATGCAGGCCCTCGAAAAGCTGAAACCTGAAGATCGCTTCCGGTTTGTTGTCTTTGAAAGCCGGGCCCAGGAGTTGACCAAAGATTGGCTGCCGGCCACCCAGGAAGGTCTGGCCAAAGCTCAAAAGCTCCTGGAACCGATCAATGCCAAAGGCAGCACCAACCTGTATGCCGGATTGGATCTGGGGCTCAAACGCCTGGATGATGATCGGGCGGTCAATATTGTGCTGGTCACCGATGCGGTTACCAACACGGGCATTGTCGATCCGATTGAATTTCATAAGCTGATGCAAAAAGTGGATGTCCGTATTTATGGCTTTTTACTGGGCAACAGCGCCAACTGGCCCCTGATGCAAACCATTACCGAAGCGTCCGGTGGATTTTACGACAGCATTTCAAACGTGGATGACATCATGGGCAAACTCATGCTGGCGGGCAGCAAAATCAATTACGAGGCCCTGCTGGATGCACAGGTCAAAATATCAGGCGTCAAGGTCAGCGACCTGACCAAATCAACCTTTAAAAAGGTTTACCGCGGTCAGCAACTGGTTATCTTCGGCAAATACCATCAGGGCGGCAAAGCGCGGGTAACGCTGGATGCCAGCCTGACCGGCGAAGATAAAACCTACACCAGCAAATTTGTCTTCCCGGATATTGACACGGACAATCCGGAACTTGAGCGGCTATGGGCTCTGGCAACCATTGAAAAAATTGAGGCTATGGAGCGCATTGGAAAAATACAGCCGTCCGAGTCTGAAAACGCCATTCGTGATCTGGGATTGGGCTATCAGATTGTCACCGATTACACCTCGATGGTGGTGCTTTCCGATACGGCTTTTGCCGAGCGCGGAATCGAGCGCCACAACCAGACCCGTATCGCCCGTGAAAAACAGGCCCGGGTCCAGCGCAGCCAGCAGCCCGCCAAAAATTACCGGGTGGACAAGCAGAAACCGGCCTTTAGACACCGGGTCCCGCGCCTGGGCGGTGGCGGTGGCGCCATTGATCCGGTCACCGGCATATTGGGAATTTTAATCACAACTGCCGGGGCTGTAAGGCTGGCCACCAGAAGAAAAAAGCGCTAACATGGCTACCTTTTCCGTAACCGGCTTTAATGCCAGCATCGATCATAAGGCAGTGAGGCGCATCCCTTGCGCCTCACTGCTGTTCACCCTGGTGGCGCTGATCATCCACCTGACAAACGGCCTGCGCGTGGGTCTGCTGTATGAACGCAGTGCCCTGGCCGGTCTGGAGCTGTGGCGCGTCGTCACCTGCCACTGGGTGCATCTAAACTGGGACCACCTGCTATGGTCAGGTGCCACGTTTTTATTTCTGGGTGCCGTGTGTGAAATTCTGGACAGGAAAAAGACTTACCAGACTCTGGTTATCGCGGCGCTACTGATCCCGGTGACAATCTGGTGGGGCCTGCCGGGCCTTAATATCTATGCCGGCTTATCGGGCCTGGATTGCGCCTTTTACGCTTTGCTGTTTACCTTGCTCATCAAACGCGAAATCAGAACCGGCAGCCGGAAGTGGGCTGGATTCTACGCGGTGGGGTTGGCAGCCTTACTCGCCAAGGTCATTTACGAAACGACCACCGGCATGACCCTATTTGTCGCTAATACCCATTCCGGCATGGTTCCTGTTCCACTCTCTCACCTGGCAGGCGGGTTTGCCGGATTTATTGTCGGTATTCGCAAAGCAACATAAACGCCTGACTTAAAGATTGTATTGATTTTTACACAAGCAGAGCAAACACCGGTTCGGCTGCAGCCAGCAGGCAGATGACTATTGCGGTGGTTGCCAGATCTGCTCGAGAGGGTGGATCTGTTGATATTTATCCGGATTTTTTTGGATGAAATCCCAGATGTCGTCGGGCTGTGCGGCGCCGGGTTCAACATTAAAGTTTTTGCCGGCCCTGGCGAAGGCATAGGCAACCAGCCAGGAGCAGATTGGATAATTTTTGCTTTGTAAAATTCTTCGAAAAACGTATGCGCCCAAAAGTAACCAGTCCAGCAAATGGCCAATCACCGTATGGATGCCGTATCTTTTGCCGACCTGTTTGACCGCCTGGACAACAATGGTATCCATTTCCTCGGGCGTGAGGTTGATCGGGCGATAAATGGCAACCTTATCGTGACTGAACGGACCGTAACGATTCCACAATCTGTGTTTACGCACGCGCAGGAGGGTTTCAACAACCTCGCAGCTCTCCAGGTCTCCTTCGGCCACCACAATTCCGGAGTGGTTCACCTGGGTTCTGCTCTCGCCGATGGTACGCGTAAAAAAACGAATGAGTTTTGAAAAAAAACCGGCCCCATAGGTCAGGAACACATCACCTGGTAGCAGAACGATATTTTCCATTGGGTCCTCCTCAATTTTGCATGCACGCCTCCGACCTGTCCGCAAGGCGGACTCGCACAAAATTTAGTTTATACCTTAAGCGTATTTGGGGTCAAATGAAATTGAAGTGTCACGTCGCCACGCAAAAACCGGCATGATCTTTTCTGACCATCGGTAGTTAAAAACCTGAAATTCCATATCATACACCACGCCCTGTTGATCAATTGTCAACTATTCAAAAAACCATGGCGTCTAAGCATTCAAACACGCCGAGAAACGGTGCTGTTAAATCTGGAACGAAGGAGGTTCGCCATGAAGAAAAAAATCGTTATCATCAGTATCGCCCTGATGGCTTTTGCAGTCGCATTAGCCGGTAATTCATGGGCTGAGCGTGAAAGAGGCGGTAATCGCCACCCGGACCGCGGGGCCCGCTTTAATGGAGCGGATAATCCGGTCGACCGAGGCCACTTCCGGGGCCGTGGCCCTGCACAATTTCCGCGGCGTGATTTCAAGCGTCCCGGGCCGCGCTTCAAGCACAAATCCTTCAAGCGGCATCATAATCGCCCGGCCCACCGGTTTCAGAACAAACATTACAGGTGGCGTCATCATCGCGCCCCCAATCGTTTCCACCCCAAATTCCGTCGCTGGCGCCATCGACCGGTCTACCGTCATGGCCATCCTCGACCCTTTAAAAGGCGGCACAGTCGCTCGGTGGTGCAGGAAATCAACAACTATTACAGCAACACCGAAGATTATACCGCTCCTTCAGAGGAATTTCAGGCATCGGCCTCGGTGTCGGACAGCGGGTTTTCGATCTCGGTGGGAACCAGCAGAACCAACTGATCGTATGAGGTTTGAAAATATCTGATGCCTTTTTGATCAGGAAAGAGGTTGCAAACACAGGGGGCAGGTTGAACTCAGCCTGCCCCCTGAATTATCAAAAACCTGCAATTTCGATGGCCGTTTCAGATGGCAATCCCCGTCACTTAATGGCCGGTGGCTGATTGTCGGGCCATGCCCATGTAAATGGCCACCAGGGCAATCACAACCCCCAGCCAGTTAAGCGGTGTGGTCGGTCTTTGAAAGAGTAAAACATCCCAGCCGAATGCCAGCGCCGGCTGAAGCAGGAGAATCAAACCGGATAAGGACGCGCGAATTTTCGGCAGGGCATTGGTAATCAGAAGCCAGCCAACGGTATGACTGAGTAGGCCCAGGGCTAACAGGACCAATAAACTCTGCAGATCGGGTATCTGAAATGAATCCCCTTTGTAAACCATATGAGTGCCTAAAAAAGCAGCAGTGGTCAAGGTAACCATCATCAGCACATAGAAAAATGAAGTGCCCATCTGATCGGCCTGCAGCTGACGAAGAGACAGTAAAAATCCCGCATAACAGACGGCCGCCGCCAGACCATAAATAATCCCGATACGGTAGGTGGGTCCCATTGGGGACCCGTTAATGCCCACGATCATATACAGACCGACAAATGCAAGAGGCAAGCAAATCAGGTAAATCAAGCGCAGCGGTTCCTTTAAAAACAAAACCCCGACTGCAGCCAGGATAAACACTTGAAAGTTAGGTATAATCGTGCCAAGCCCCGGGCCGATATATTGAATGCTGAAATGGTACAGCCACAGGTCCAGAGCCAGCAGCAGACCGCATAGCAGGCTCAGCAGCAGATGACGACTACCGGGCCAACGAAGCTCGCGGCGATACAGGGCGGCAATCAGCAAAGCGACCCCACCGATAAAAACCCGGTAAAATGCAGAGACGTTGGGCGCCACATGGGCCATCTTAACCCAGATACCGGTGAAACTGATCAGTACGGCCCCAATGATAAGGGTCAGCAGAGCAAATCGTTTATCCGGGTTTGTGCGGAGATATGCCACGTTCATAAGATTGAGGTTGGCCCTGTCATGAAGGGGTCAGTCATCGTAAAAATGTGTCCGAATCAACCCATAATTCAAAAAAATAAATAACCATCTATATTATTTTAGATGGTTATAGTTATCGCATCATTTCTGCCAACCTGTAAAACAATTTTTACCGGTTATATAGAATTTAAGGTAAATCATCTAAACTTCAGACCCGGAGCGATTAATGCGCTTGCATGTCCGAGGCATGCCTATTATGGTAATCTATCTATTTTTGCAACCCTTCATCATCAGATCATAAATATTATTGCTTAAGAAACGGCTGATAAAATACGGTCAGGCATAAAAGATAAGATGAAAAATACATCCGATAATTTTATCAATTATTATGAGTTACTGGAAATCGACCTCAAAGCCGAGCCCCGTGAAGTCAAACAGGCCTATCTTGATC
>CAZJHF010000324.1:0-4679 GCA_964545505.1 uncultured Desulfobacterales bacterium
ACCAGCATAAATGAATGGCCCGTGTCGGTAACCTCAACGGGCACCTCCGGTTGGAAGTGCAAAAGACTGGCAAGGTAGGCCCGATAATGTTCGACCGACAACTCCTCATAGGCATACCATCTGCGCGCCCAGTCCATCTGGCTGCCGAACAGAACCACCAGAAACAGCAAAATCAGCAGATAATAATCTTCCGGAACCGACAATTCCCGCACCGGCGAGACAAAGCGGCGAAACAAAAAATACAGCAACGCAATTGAAGCGATCAAACCCACCAATCCCTGGCCCAGAAATATTTCATGGGGAATCAGCTGCAGCGTTTCGATTTCACTGAAAAGCTCCAGATGCCCGAGAATGAGCAACAGAATGCAAATATGAAACGCCATCAGAAATATCCACAGCAGGGGTTTGTGTCTGCGAACGGTTGGAAACAAGAACGTGTCATGCAGCGCCCACAGCCATCCGGGCTTTTTCTCGGGGTAGACCTGAAGCGTGGCGGGATGTTTAGGTGTGCGAAAGATGTTGATCAAACGGACCGTCGTGCCGATTAAAAAAACGGCAAAAGCAAAATAGACCATCGGCACCAGTATGAGATAATACAGCGTATCCAACATGACCTCCCCCTTATTTTAATGGCGACAGATGCCGAATCTGGCCGCCGCACCTCCTGCCTCCGGGTTTTTATTCTGCCGGCCCGCGGCAGATTTACCTGCGGACCGGCAGCAAAACCAGAGCGTTTTAAGCATTGCGTTTGATGTAAAATCTAATCACATCATCATCCTGCTCGGTCTTCAGAATTTCATTGCCGCTGGTTCGGGCCCAGGCCGGAAAGTCCGTAAGCGAGCCCGGGTCTGTCGATTGGGCTTCGATCACCTGACCGATCTCAACCTCTTTGATGCCCTTGCTGACCTTAACGACCGGCATGGGGCACGGCAGACCCTTTAAATCAAATACTTTGTCGACTTTGATCTCATCACTCATTTTTTCCTCCTTGTTATAAATTTCACTTTTTGATTCTGAAAAAGTTTCACATTAAACATAAATAAAATGATAGACTACCAAAACTAAGCTCGGAAGAAAGGCCATGTTTTTTTCTGAAAGATGCTATGTTGATAAATTTTCCCCATGGTCAGTAGTGGCCTGGTATTTGGGATGACCGGCAACCGGCTTTTGGAATTAAGTGCCAGTGTGGATCTAATCCCAAATACCAGGCCACAGGTGATTTATTGATCAAAGCGTCTTGAAGAAAATGACATGGCCGATTAAACATTTATCAACAGCTGAGAAAGTAAACTAGATAAAAAGCTGGACTTTGCTGTTAGCCGCCTCCTCTAAGAATTTGGCAACCCCGCAAAAGGTTAAATTTTCGTAGTCAATCATTTCCTCTCTTTTAAAGCCCATCAAATCCATAGACATTTCACAGATAAAAATCCGCACCCCCAATTCCCCGGCCATTGCCAGAAATTCCTCCAGAGAAGCGACGTTTTTCTTTTTCATCAATGTTTTCATCATGGCCGTGCCCATGCCCCCCATATTCATCTTGGAAAGCTTGACCTGGCCCATTCCTTTGGGCAGCATCGTGCCAAACATTTTGCCGAATGCGTCTTTGCCACCGACGCTTTTCTTGGCATCTCTGAGAACCGGCGTTCCCCAGAAGGTAAAAAACATAACCGCGTCCATTCCCATAGCCACCGCCCCGGTGGCAATGACGAAAGCGGCGATAATTTTGTCCAGATCGCCGCTGAACACCACCATTGAAAGCTTATCTTCCGCTGCCTTTTTATCCAGCGCCGTCATCTGGGACTTCAACTCTGTGAATTGGTTCTCGATATTTTGCATATCCATGAATGGCCTCCTTTGATTGTGGGTATAGATCCTTTTTGTATTAAAATGGCATAATTGGTTTATGCTATGAACTATTGTCTCAAAAAAAATATATGCGCCTGAGCGCTCCTACCGATTCAACATCAATCCTAATTATTTAGATCATTATTTCTTTAGCGGCCTCCATTGAGGCTTTGAGAATATCCAGATTGGTCAAAACCGCTTGTCGCTGATCCGGTGAAATTTGAAGCAGGATCTGATGATGAATATCCTGAAGAAAAATATTGATTTGACTTAACTTTTTTTGGCCTTCCGGTGTGAGGCTGAGCAGGCTGACCCGGGAATCTTCGGGATCTTTGATGCGCTGAACCAGTTTCTTTTTTAGCAGGCCCTCAACAATTTTGGATACCCGACTTTTGACAACATTCATTTTAAATGCAATGCCTTTGGCGGTCAGATAGCGTTCTTCACCAAACAGCATCAGGCATCTGAATTCGGCATCCGGCAGGTCAAACCGTTCGCACTGATACTGCAACCGTTCCTGGCAGCATTGGAACAATTTCAGTATAAGCTCTTGAAATTGCTTTAATTGATAGTCTGGCACCTCGGCCGCATAGTCTGCTGAAGATCGATTTAGTATTTGGTTCATGCCGTGAACTATAGCAAAAAAAATGCGCCTGTCAAGTCCTTTTTGTAAACGATACGATTTTTTTTGGAAGGGGTGCGCAACGAATACAGCGCAAAGACGCCCACAGCCTGTGTTTGTATGAATATAATTTACTTTTCTTCGTTTTTATACTATAATCTAAGTAATTTAGCAGCAAATACCGGCAACGATAACCCGTATTTACGAGCCGGCTTGCCGAGAATCTACCCGTTTCTACGAGGAGGACAACATGCACAAAACACTGCGAAGGGGCTTTATCCTTTTGCTGATAATCCCGGCTCTGGCCTTCATTCCGGCCTGCGCAAAAAAGGCAACAACCGTCGAGAAACAACCCAGCCCCGCTGTGGATCAAGCCGACATGGATCGGCAGAAGGAACTGGAAGCTGAACGTAAGCGCAAAGAAGCCGAACAGCGCCTTTTTCAGGCAGCCAAAAGGCAGTTTATCTCTGAAGATATTTATTTTAAAAGAGGAAGCTATCAGCTGCAGCCGCAGGCCCGCACGATTTTGTATCGTAAAGCCAACTTTTTAAAGAATTACCCGGATGTGGCGGTCATCATCGAAGGCCACACCGATGAACGCGGTACCCGCGAAACCAATATTGCCTTTGGCGATCGCCGCGCCGGCGAGGTGAAGTCGTTTTTAATCCGGCAAGGCGTTAAAAGAGAGCGACTGATACCGGTCAGTTTCGGCAAGGAACGCCCCGTTGCCAGAGGCAAAACCGAGACGGACCGCGCCAAAAACAGGCGCGTGCATTTCGTTGTTAAGGAATAGGTATCTCCGGTTTTTAATCAGATCTGGTTTCCGGAACAAGAAGCCTGATACGAACAGGAGCATTGGAGTACTGGAGCAATGGAGTGATGGAAAAGTAAGAATAGATAGCTGTCTATCTTGAACCCAATACTCCAGCACTCCAGGCTCCAGTTTTCCAGTACTCCAGTACTCCAACACTCCAGCACTCCAAATTTTAACTTTTCTTGCCTGATTCTTCCTTGATTTAACGTCCATCTTTAGATAAACCCAAACAACCCTGTCTTGCCACAATTGAATACATGGGTATAAGCTGACGGATCCTGTCATAATGAGGTTAAATTAAACATCGATTGCAACGCCAACTGAAAATTGCGGTACGGGAACTGGTCGAATATGTGCTCCGTTCCGGGGATCTGGCTTTTGAGTTTTTAAGTTCCAGCCGCCCGGTCGAGGCGATTCGCGCCCATCAAAAAATTCAAAGCTCACGGCCCGCCAGCTATCAACCCGAAGTGGCTATCTCGTATGTGGTTGAAACCGACCGATTCCGTCTGAATATCGGCGGCCGCATTGACGGCGTATTTGCCGAACCCGATGGCACCATCATCGAAGAGATAAAAACCACCTCGCGCGATCCGGCTTACTATAAAAAAAATGAAAACCCGGTCCATTGGGGCCAGGCTAAAACCTACGCTTACATATACGGGCACCATCATCAGCTGGATGAAATTAGTGTTCAGTTGACGTATTATCAGATCGATACCGGCAACCACAGTGAAATCAAACGTGCGTTTCGCCTGTCGGAACTGGAGACATTTTTCAACGACCTGGTGACCCGCTACCTAAAATGGGCCGCAACCCTTGTTGATTGGTCCGACTGCCGGGATGCATCCATTGCGGATTTGGAATTTCCTTTTGCAACCTACCGGCCCGGCCAGCGCCAGATGGCGGTGGAAGCATTCCGCACGATCCGCGCCGGCGGACAGTTGCTGGTTCAGGCGGCTACCGGTATCGGCAAAACCATTGCCGTACTTTATCCGGCCGTTAAATCCCTTGTTGAAAACCGCGACCAAAAGATTTTCTATCTGACTGCGCGCACCACCGTCCAGATGGTGGCTGAAAAAGCCATTGACGAATTACGGGCCGTAGGTCTCAGAATAAAATCGTTAACCCTGACGGCAAAGGACAAGATCTGTTTTTGCCCCCAGAGTGCCTGCCAACCGGATGAATGTGAATTTGCCAAAGGCCACTATGACCGTATTAATGCCGCCATCGAAGCAATTTTCAAGCAGGATGCGTTTACCCGTGAACAGATTAGCGACACAGCCAGGGCATTTCGAGTATGCCCGTTTGAATTTTCCCTGGAGCTGTCTCTTTGGGCGGATTGCATTATCTGCGATTACAATTACAGTTTTGATCCACGGGTTTACTTACGCCGCTTTT
>CAZJHF010000325.1:0-4630 GCA_964545505.1 uncultured Desulfobacterales bacterium
ACGATATTCTGTTAAGGCTTCTGTGTCGGGGGGCTGCAGCCCAAAATATGGCCACCTACGTCAGCTATATTGGTGGCCCCCGCCAGGCGGATCAGGCCGATGGACCCCAGGAGTTTCACCTGGTCATTCTGGATAACGGGCGCAGCCGGATTCTGGCCGATCCTGAATTTCGCGAGATGCTGTGTTGCATCCGGTGTGCGGCCTGCTTAAATGTGTGTCCGGTCTACGCCAAAATCGGCGGGCATTCTTACGGCTACGCATATACCGGACCGGTGGGTGCTGTTGTTACACCTCTATTGGTGGGGATCAATCGCGCCAAGGACCTGTGCCAGGGTGAGACGCTGTGCGGCGCCTGTCAGGAAGCCTGTGCTGTCAATATTGATCTGCCGCGCATGCTGCTGGCCTTGCGAACAAAGCTGGCTGAAGGCGACCCGGCCTGGCAAGTGACGCCGGCGGATCGCAGGCAAAACCTGATATGGCAGGTATGGTCCTGGATCGTGCGCAAACGATCAGTTTACGACGTTGCTCTTCGATTGGCGGCTTTTGGGCAGAAGCTGATGCCACAAAATGACGGGATGGTCCGGCGTTTGCCGCCGCCTCTGAACGGCTGGACAAAAGGGCGTGATATCAAAGCGCCGGCGGCCGAATCGTTCATCAGTCGGTGGAAAAAAGGCCTTTAGAATGATGTTCGAAGAAATGGGCAACAATGGATAGCGGGCATATCAATTTCCGAAAGGTGATATGAATTACGTGGTGCCGGTGACCGGATATTTGGGTTGAAACTGTTTCAGGGGTTTGGCCCATATGCTGGGTTACCGTTCATCCCAAAGATCGGGTCACAAGCCGGCCGATGAGTTAACGATCCACATATCGCCTTTCGAAAAATAACATGCCCTTTTTGAAGCTTCAAACGCTGAGATATTCAGGCAGCCGCCATTTACATTCAACCGGGTAATTTAGAGGCAGCAGGTTGGATAATGTATGCAGAGATGAGTGACAATGGATAGCGGGCATATCAATTTCCGAAAGGCGATTTGAATAAAATGAGAGATTCAGAACAAGAGCAGTTTATAAGCACCATCAAAAAGGCCTTAGGAAAAACGCAGGCTGAATCGCGGGACGATGCCGATTTGTTTGGCGACGACATATCTGCTGAAAGTCGGGCGGTATTGGAACGCATCCAAAACCGCAGCGCTGCGGAGCACAAAAAATTGCTCGACACCTTGATTAAAGCCGCCGGGCCCATCAACCTGAAGGTGATTCCCTGCGATGACATCAGCGCGGTGACCGATGCCGTCACGGCATTGGTCCGTGAAAAAGATCCCGAATGGGGAGACCAAAAAAGTGTCGTGGCCTGGGACCACCCGCTGATTGAACGCCTGAATCTGCCGGCGATTCTGGCAGAGCAGAATGTGCCGCTATTTGTTAGCGACTTAGCAGCATCCGCGGACAAAGACATCCGGCAACAGGTTATCGACGCTTACATTGGCATTACTTCAGCTGATTTTTGCATGGCCGACACCGCCACGCTGGTGCTGCGGACGCGACCCGGGCATGCGCGTACCGTATCACTGGTGCCGGCCATTCATATTGCCGTTATCAAACTCGATCAGATGATTGCCGATCTAAAAGAGCTTTACGCCCTGCTTAAATGGGACCCGCATGAACGTCAGGAGGGCCTGACCAATTGTTTGACATTCATATCCGGCCCCAGCAAAACCGCTGATATCGAAGCCACCATGGTGCATGGCGCTCATGGTCCCCGGGAAGTCCATCTGTATGTGATCACATCCCAGGATTGAAAATGAGCCCGGCCGATTCCAATCTAATTTCTCATTTTTTGATCCGATTATTCTTTTTCCTTAAACATTCTCAATCTTGATCTAAATCAAAGGCCTTGGCTTCAAAAGATCATATTTAATTCATGCGAGAGACCAGAGATAGGCTCTGGTTTTAGAACCACAGGTCTGGCTTAATGTAACGATTAAGCATTCAGCCGCATTGCAGATCTTTTTTAATAACCCATTAGATTCACTTCTGAATTGATCGATGGCAAACGGCTCTATCAACCATATTTAGGGGTTGTAAAAAATATGTTTTGGTATTAAATGTAATTTTCTACATCCAATACCGCGATACCGTAAACAGACATAAGATTATGGATAGCGGTGCTACGTAGAATCTGTGGGGGACCTAAATCATTCAAACCATTGTTAACTCATTTTTGAGGGGGGACATATGTCACTTAAAACATTAAAATGGGCAGCAATCCTTTGTTTTATTGTCGCCATGGCGGTTCTTTTGGGCGGCGGCGTTGTCATGAAAAAGGACCTGCCACCTTATCCGGGCAAAGTCGTCGATGCCACTGGCAAGCTGCTTTTTGAGAAAGCAGATATCATTGCCGGTCAGGACGTCTACCAGCGGTTTGGCCTGATGGATCATGGGGCGGTCTGGGGACACGGTTCCCAAAGGGGTTCGGAGTTTTCGGCCACATCCCTGCACATCATAGCCGAGGCTGTGGGCGATTATCTGGCCATGGCCGAATACGGCAAATCTTATGCCCAGCTCGATGATCTGCAGCAAGACATCATGGATGTTAAAACCAGGGCTGAGCTTAAGCCCAACCGCTATGATGCCGACAGCGATACACTCAAGCTTACCGACGCCCAGGTCCAGGGCCTGGAGCGCGTGGCTAAGCACTGGGAAAAAACCTTTAAGGATGGCGAGATCCGTTATGGTTTTCTTCCCAACACGGTTCCCGAGCAACAACAGCGTCTTCAGGTATCACGCTTTTTTTTCTGGACGGCGTGGGTGGCTTCGACCCTTCGTCCCGGAGAAGACTACACCTACACCAACAATTGGCCGCCGGACACCCGGGTGGGCAACGTCCCGAGCACCGACGCTTTTTTCTATTCCATCGCCGGTGTCCTGGCCTTGATGCTGGTTTTGGCGCTGTTTGTCTACTGGATTCATCGTTACGGCCTATGGTATGGAGGAGCCAAAGGAACGGCTCTGGCAGAAAAACTGATCGATATGCCCTTGACCCGCAGTCAGTTTCAAGCCGCCAAATTCTTTGTGGTCGTGATTTTGTTATTTTTGCTCCAGACCAGTTTCGGCGGATTGCTGGCGCATTACACGATTCATCCAGGTACTTTTTTTGTAGACTTTGTGGCAGACCTGATTCCTTACAGCTGGGCCAAAACCTGGCATTTACAGCTGATGGTTTTCTGGATCGCCACTACCTGGATGGCCTCCGCCATCTACCTGGCACCGATTATCGGCGGCAAAGAACCCGCCAAACAAAGCCTGCTGGTCAAGCTGCTTTTCGTTGCCGTCTTACTGGTTGCAGTGGGCAGCCTTACCGGAGAGGTACTGGGTATCAAGGGATTCCTGGGTGATATGTGGTTCTGGTTGGGCCATCAAGGCTGGGAATTTCTGGAGCTGGGCCGCATCTGGCAAATCTTGCTGTTTGGCGGTCTGATTTTCTGGCTGCTGATTGTGTACCGGGCTGTTGGCGGTCATCTGAAGCGCCACAAAGATGAATTCAGCGCCCTGGTCTGGTTTTACGTATTCAGCGCCGTCATGGTGGTTGGCTTTTTCGGTTTCGGGTTGTTTTATGGTCAGGGCTCCCACCTGACCATGGCGGACTATTGGCGCTGGTTTGTAGTGCATCTCTGGGTGGAAAGCATCTTTGAATTCTTCGGCATTGCCGTCATCGCCCTGCTGATGGTGGCCATGGGGCTGGCAACAGCCCGGTCCGCGCTGAGAGTGGCCTATTTTACCGCAGCCCTGACTTTTATCAGCGGGATTATCGGAACCGCCCATCACTATTATTGGTATGGCGGAGCGGCTTTCTGGGTCGGCTGGGGCGCCATATTCTCATCCATGGAGCCCGTGCCGCTGCTGACGCTGGTGGTGCGGGGCCTCATGGAGTACCGTGAGATCCGCAAGCAAGGCCGGGAGTTCTCTTACAAGTGGCCCATGTATTTTTTGGTGGCCGCTTCGTTCTGGAACTTTCTGGGCGCAGGGATCTTTGGTTTTTTGATCAATCTGCCGATTATCAATTTCTATGAACATGGCACTTACCTGACCATGCACCACGGCCATACGGCCATGTTCGGAACCTACGGTATGCTTTCTGTCGCCCTGTTGCTGTTTTCATGGCGTGGCCTGGTGGACAAGGCCCACTGGAAAGACGGCATCCTGAAACTTTCCTTCTGGGGGCTCAACGGCGGGTTATTTTTGCTGGCATTTGCCACCCTGCTGCCGATTGGCCTCATGCAGTCCTGGATTTCTTTTAAAGACGGCTTGTGGGTTGCGCGCAGTGCGGATTTTTTCGAGAAGGACGTCGTTGTCTGGCTGGGGACTTTTCGTGCGCTCCCTGACACCATCATCATTGTGCTGGGGGTCCTGCCGCTGGCTTATTTTCTAATCACTACCTATCCACATTTGAAAGCCGCGGAGATCAAAGACGATGAGTCGGTCTGGGATCGACTGGGAATCGAACTGTGATCCTTACCGTATAATACCCACTTACAACCCAAAGGCCTGGTTCAAATTGGACCAGGCCTTTTCTTTTGGTGCGCCAGGCATGGCGTGTAGCGCTTTTAATAGCGCTGTTTCAATCACT
>CAZJHF010000326.1:0-4626 GCA_964545505.1 uncultured Desulfobacterales bacterium
GGCGGGCGTTTATCAAACCAGGGCTGCGCTTGCTCTAATTGCGCGGCCAGTTGTAATAATGTGGCGTCTTCTGCGTAGCGCCCAAGAAATTGCACCCCGCAGGGCAAACCGTCAGCCGTCCAGTGCAGCGGTACAGACATGGCCGGCTGACCGGTAAAATTGGCCAGCTGGGTAAAAGGGGTCTTTTCCAGATTTTCCACCGCCAGCTTGTCCGTTACTCCCGAGGCAATCAGCAAGCGGCCCAGACCCAGGGTATTGATTGTTTTCAGCAAAGCCATCTCAATGGGCTTAGGCGCCAGCTCGCCGATTTTAACCGGCGGGTAGGCCGTGGTGGGCGTCAGGTAAAGATCATAGTCCTCATGAAAACGGCCCATGATTCTGGCCGCCAGTTCCCATTCACGTTTGGCCCTCACGAATTGTCCAGCGCTAAAGCTGCGGCCTAGCAAGCCCACTGTCCAGGTAAGGGTTTCCACATCAGGCGGCCGGACTTTTCTGCCCAGGAGCAATGTCAGATCGTCCATTACAGCGGCAATCTCACCGGAGTACAAAATAACCAGGCCTTTGGCCAGGGCCTGGCCGTCGACCTCAGGGCGCGATTCTTCTACTTGGTGGCCCAATTCTTCCAGAAGCCCTGCGGCTTGTTCCACGGCGCGGGTGCATTCCGGGTGCACCTTGGTATCAATGGGCGATTGGGTGTTAAAAGCAATTTTAAGTCGGTTTGGACGCTGTTCAATTGTTTTCAGATAAGCCTGTTGTGGCGGCGGGATGACATAGGGCGCGCCGGCATCAGGTCCTTGAGTGGCATCTAGGACGGCAGCGCTATCCCGCACAGAGCGGCTGATGACATGCTCGACCACGGCACCCTGCCAGGTTCGGCCGTGGAGCGGCCCATTGGGTGTACGGCCCCGGGTAACTTTCAAACCAAACAGGCCGCAACAGGAGGCCGGAATGCGTATCGATCCAGCACCGTCACTGGCAGAGGCCAGCGGCACCATTCCACCGGCAACAGCGGCTGCGGATCCACCGCTAGAGCCTCCTGGTGTATGGTCCGTGTTCCAGGGATTGCGCGTTGGACCGTGCAATTCGGGCTCTGTGATCCCCAACAATCCGAATTCCGGTAAGTTGGTTTTGCCCAGAATCACCAGGCCGGCCTGCTTGTAGCGTTTGACCAGTTCACTGTCGCGGGTCGGAATGTAATTCCGGCAGGCCCTGGATCCCATGGTTTGCGGCACGCCGGCCAGATCGCTTAACAAATCCTTTAACAGAAAAGGCACGCCGCAAAAAGGCCCGTCAGGAAGCGTTTTCTGAACCGCTTTATGGGCCTGATCGAAAAGAGGCGTAATGACAGCATTCAAGGCCGGGTTGACACGTTCAATTCGGACGATGGCTTCTTCGCAGATCTCCGCCGCTGAGAGTTCCTTTTTTTTCACCAGCTGCGCCAGACCGAGCCCGTCATATTCAGCGTACTCTTCAAAGCCCCCCATAGATGCCTCCTTAAAATTGGATTTAAGTCTGTCATAGCCAATGGATAGATAGGGATCAAGAAAAATCGGGTAGCTCGGGTGTGCAAATGTTACGCTGCGTGCAAAGATGCTCAGGCTTCTTAAAATCAAAATTATTTTCTTTGCGGCAAGCGGTTTGGGTGAGCCTTATCGATAACGTTTAGTTGAGATGGGAACTGCCCGGGGTGAGTCTTGGTGGCAGTTATCGCTATCCTGGCCGGTAGGTGTTTCCGGGGACGTTTGCTGTCCGTTTACATTTGTTGCTTTTTCCAACACGATTTCATTGGCGCTTACCCGCACATAAAAAGCCGGGTGCTCTGTCCAGGCACCGGTGTTTAAGTATTGGATACCATTAATAATTTGTTCTTCAGCATAATGGGTATGGCCGCATGTTACGGCGTTGAATCCATTTTCTCTGGCGTAATGAACGGCATTTATCATCACGCTTTTACGCAGATAGGCATAAAATCGCCGCCATTTTTTGGCATACTGGGCAACATGTACCGGCCGAGCACCCAGTTTAATTCTAAGATCATGCAACAATCTAAAAGTTTTGATAAAAACCCGGCTCTGGGGCATGACGTCGTCAAAAAAATCACCGTGGGTAACAAACAGTCTTTTTTGCAGGGCGTAGTGCTGTTTAATCTGTATTTTACCTAAATTATCAGGAACATATCCGTTGTCGTGATTCCCGCGAACCCAGACCACCTTTTGGCGCAAGGACATTTGCCCAAAATAGTCCAGTAACTCCTGGTCGGCGGCGACCATTTTCCCATAAGGGTCATCTATGATATCACCATTCAAAATAAATTCATGGTCTTGGGGAATATTATCAAGAAACTGCATTAAGTCTTCGCGCAAACAGTAGCGCGAGCCGATGTGCAGATCACTAACAATGATAGCTTTCATATTATCCAATAGTTACAGGTTAAAATCTAATGTGTTTTTGATAGGCTTTGGAGAAATTCTTGAATTATAGTCTAAAAATGGCTGATGCAGTTAAAAATCTCAATCCCTTTCAATTGCATTATATCAAACATCGGTTAATTATCGCTAAACTTTAAGATCTAATTAGGCAGGGCAGCTTGGCAGGTCTAGTAAAATTTAAAATGGCTTTTAAAAAAGCACCGGGCAGAGTGCTGGTCAAATGTAAATATAGTTATGGCGCGCCAGAGCCCAAAAAATACAGCCACCAAGCCACCGCAAAATTTATGGCGCCAAAATGAGGTGAGCAATGGCGGCATCAATATGCTTTTTATCGATTGAGAATCTGCTCGACCTTTCCTGACAACTCTTCCATGGTAAATGGTTTCTGCATAAAACCATCACAGCCGCGTTCCAGCAATTCAATGGCCTGCCCATCCACGCTGTATCCGCTTGCCAGCAGGACTTTCACGTCCGGATTTATCCCTTTGATTTTATCATAAACATCGCTGCCACCCATGTCCGGCATAATAATATCCAGAACAACCATTTTAACCTTATCTTTGTTAGCTTCAAAGATTGCGACGGCCTCGCTGCCGTTTTGGGCCTTTAGTGCGGTATAGCCTAATTTTTCAAGCATGTTGGCAGCCACATTCAGAACAAGCTCTTCATCGTCTACGACCAAAAGCGTACCGCTTCCCCTGATAAGCTCTGCTGCTGTATCAGCTTGGCCATCAATTGCTTTGAGGCTGGCGGGTAAGAAAATAGTGAAAGTTGTGCCTAGGCCTCTTTCAGAGGTTACCTCGATGTAACCGTCGTGGCTTTTGATAATACCGTAAACAGATGCCAGTCCCAGCCCGGTGCCCCGTCCCATTTCCTTGGTGGTAAAAAAGGGGTCAAAAATGTGCTCTAGTGTATGTTGATCTATCCCGATACCACTGTCGCTGATGGTTAATTGCACATAATCACCCGGCTGAGGCTTATACTGGTTGCTTTTGATATTCAAATGGGTCACATTTTGTGTTTTTAGATGGAGATGGCCACCGCCGGGCATGGCGTCGGCAGCATTTACATACAGATTTAACAGCACCTGTTCAATTTGCCCCTGATCGGCCTCAGTGGCAAAAAGGTCGTCGGCAAAATCGCGCTGAATCGTAATTTCTTTGCGGGTTCTGCCGAAGGTTTCAGCGCTTTCATTTAAAATCTGGTTTAAATCAATGGCTTTGACATTGAATTTTCCCTTGCGAGCATATCCCAGCATTTGCCGGGTCAGCTGGGCACCGCTTCTGATCTGTTTTTCAATATTTTTGAGCATATTGAAATACGGATGGGATTTCTTGATTTCACTGAGCATCAGGGACGTGTTTCCCTGAATATTCATCAAAAGATTGTTAAAATCATGGGCGATACCGCCGGCAAGGGTGCCCAGGGCCTCAAAGCGTTGGGCCTGTTGAAATTGAACTTCCAGTTTGCGGCGCTCTTCCTCGGCGTTTTTGCGGTCGGTAATATCGATAATAAAGCCCCTTAAGCCTGCCGGCTTGCCTTCCCTAAAAATAGGTGCCGAATGGACCATTACCGGAAACGTGGAGCCATCTTTCCGCAGAGCCGTATATTCATTGATGCCGGTTTCTTCCCCGGTGATTATTTTTGCAGCATTTTCAGCGGCTCGCTTGCGATCTTTGGGAATCAGCATGTCCAGGTTATTGAGGCCATTTTTTAAATCGGAACGCGTATATCCGAAATAGTTATAGGCGTTGCGATTCACATAGGTCAGATTGCCGGCTAAATTCATTTCAAAAATGGTTTCCGGCATCAGCTCTGCCAGCTCCCGGAAGCGTTCCTCGCTTTCACGCAACGCCATTTCCGCCCGCTTGCGATCGGTAATGTCTTCGGCGATTCCGGCAATGCGAACAACATTGTCACTGTCGTCTTTGATGGCAAATCCTCGGTCCGAAATCCAGCGGACCGAGCCGTCCGGTCGCACGATACGGTATTCTCTGATTTCACCGCCACCGTTATGGGCAATGGCCTGAAAGCTTTCGCCGGCATATTCAGCATCATCCGGGTAGATGCTGGCGGCCCATTCTTCATAGCGATGGTAAAGATCCTCGACCGAACGCCCCCAGATGGTTTCATAAGCGGGGCTGACATAGATCACTTTTTGGTTTAACCAATCAAACAACCAGAAAACTTCCCGGAT
>CAZJHF010000327.1:0-4587 GCA_964545505.1 uncultured Desulfobacterales bacterium
GAACATTATTATGACAAGCGGTATAATTCCAGTTAACCCAAAAGGTTCAGAATTTAGCTCTTAATAATACAGCTAAGGGGAAATGCCCAGCTACCAACAAAGAAGGCCATCCCCTGTCAATGACAATAGCGACGCATCAGATCATCATAATCCGCCGAGATTTTGACCTTTTCCAGATCGGAATCGGTATTGATGACATCACAGTTTATATAACCTTTACTGAATGCGGTTTCCAGCCATTTGATTGATTCGTCGATCCGGTTTTGCTTGGCGTAGAGGCTGGCCACAAGATAATAATTTTGGGGGTTATCCGGTTGCAGCTCGACCAGCTGGCGCAAGATTAAAATGGCCTCCTCATATTTTTGCATTTCTGCATAAACAAATGCCAGATTGTTCATGGGCTGGATTTGATCGGGCTTTATGGCAAGGGACTTTTGATAGTGTGCTATCGCCTCGTTGAATCTTTGCTGCTTGGCCATTACATTGGCCAGATTGTAATGCGCATCTGCATTTTCAGGGTTTAGGTCCAGTGCTGCTGAATAATTTTCGATGGCTTCAGCCGTTTTGCCCTGGTTCTCCAAAGCGATTGCCAGATTGTAGTGCACCTCGGCATTGGCAGGTTGCAACCGTAACGACTCTGAATAATGACGTATGGCCTCATCCGGTTTTCCCAGCTTCAATAAGGTACCTGCAAGATATTTGTGTGCGAAAGCGTCTTCAGGATTTATCTCCAGGAATGATCTTAAATGGGTAACGGTTTTAGCCAACTCACCTCGCTGCCGGTATAATATCCCCAAACGCAGGTGGGGCTCCGGAGCCATGGGTTGCCGTCGTGCTGCCTCTGCGTAATACGTAATGGCCTCGTCGGTTTTTTCTTGGTCTTCAAATGTATTTCCCAGGTTAATATAGGTTGGTATATAACGGGGTTGAATCCGCAAGGCTTCAAAAAAATGACGGGTGGCCTCATCAAATCGTCCCTGCAGCCTATATACGATGCCCCTCTCATTGTGCGCAAAATAGTTATCGCTGGTCACCTGCAGGGCGTGTGACCAAAGTGTGGCCCTGTTTTGCCAGACGCGAACCTGAAACCACGAGGTTACCAGACACACAGCCAGCGCCAATGCTGCCAGAGCAGCTGAGGCCGTCGTACGAAATTTCCAATCCCAACGACCCAGCAGCTCCGGTACGCCCCAGGCCAACATGATAAATAGTCCAATCAAAGGCACATAGGTATAGCGATCTGCAAACGCAAATGCACCGATTTTAACAAAACCAATCACCGGTATCAGCGTTCCTAAATACCACAGCCAACCGACGCTTAAAAAGGGATACTGCCGCACGCACCGGATGGTAATTCCGGAAATGAGCATCAGCACAAAAAGGCAGAGGCCAACCTGCCACAACGGGTACCCGTCGGGCATCGGATAGAAACAGGCAAGGTTCTGCGGCCACATCATTTTCCCGATGTAAGCGGCATAGGAAACCAGCACATTGAAAAGGCGCTCTTCCATGGGAAGCACGGCGAACGATTTTATTCTTCCTTCGCCCTGCTGGGCCAGGTAGGCGACGATACTTGCGGCAGCAACAATTAGAAAAAGCGGTATTTTTTCTCTAATCAGAGAAAGGGTTGCTAAAAAAGCTGATTTAACTGATGACGTAGCTGGTAACCGGCCAAGCGGCCAGAAATCGAACAGAAGCAGCACAAAGGGTAGTGTTACCAACATGGGCTTGGCCATCAGCCCCATAATTAAAAACAAAACCACCGCAAGATAGATTTTAGCCCCCGGCCGCTGTGTATAGATGATATAGCACCACAATGTCAGCATCCAAAAAAAGGTGCTCAATACGTCTTTGCGTTGAGCGATCCATGCGACTGATTCCACGTGCATGGGATGCAGTGCAAACAGGGCGGCCACAAAGCCGCTTTGCCAGATTGCCCCGGTCGCTCGTTTTAGGATGAAGAACAACAACAGCGTGCTGCATATATGCAGGAGCAGATTGGTAAACAGATAGCCGCCGGGATTCACGCCAAAAACCTGTGTATCCAGCATCAGAGACAGCCAGGTTAAGGGATGCCAGAATTGAGCAAAGGTTGTGGTAAATGCCCAGCGGATGCTTTCAGCGGTGAGACCGGCCATGACGTCTGAATTTTGAAAGGCATAGCGGTGATCGTCAAAGTACACGAAGTCATGCTGTAGGATCTGGACATAGGCGACGAGAGTCGATATGATCAGAAACAGACATACGATTAATGAGCCGTACTTTGTGATCCGATCTTGCGATTGTGACTGTGTACTGTTCAAATGGATACCGCTTTTACAGAAGGGTTCTTTCGCACAGCGTGCCCCGGCGGAAAGTTGATAAATAACCATAACACACACGCCATGACTACCCCGCCAGAGATATTCTTCGGCCGCCAAAGGTCGGTAGGATAATTGACAACCCCATTCATAAGCGGACGGGTTATCAACGCGGGCAATTTAGAAGGGAGTATTGCCAAAATAGGATAGATTGTCAACAATGGAGCAGCAGCGGTAATCGATGCTCACATAGGATTATCGCTGCGCGATAAAAAAAAGGGAAACCATTAGGCTTCCCTTTTTTAATACGATATGATCCGTAATGGCCTAAAAATTTCGGCCGGCATATTCATTATATGCCATCGCCACCGTCCGGTAAACCAGATGGGCCAGCTTTGAAAATGGCAAATAAGCAAACAAGGCCCACACCAGAATCAGGTGCACATAGTAGGTGGCAAAAGAAATAAACGCCCAGTCTGCCAACCGGGTCAGTTGGGCGCCCATGCCGGTTACACCCAACCCAAAGGCGAGGTAGACCAGGTACCAATCAAAGTATTTGGAAACCTGATCTTTTTTGGAGAGGCGATTTTTGATCAACAGACTGGTTCCGACAATCAGCGCAATACCGCTGATGTTGGCCAGCCATTTAACCGGATTCAGCTGAGACCAGGGACCATGCAATGCGCCGCTGGGCAGCAAATAGGATCCGTACATGACCACAAAGAAGATATTGGTCACGATAAACAGCCCGATAAAACCCCACAATGTCAAGAAGTGGGCAATTTCGCGATCTTTATTTTCAGTACACTCTGAAAACTTACGATGGAACAGAATGGTCGGAATGACCTTGATCAAGGCCTCAATAAATCCGCGAATCTCGATGGTTTCTTTATTGGTTTTACCCTCGACCAGCGCATTTTGATGCAGATCGCCTAAAAACCGTTTAAGGCCCAAAGCCAAGACAGCCACTGCAAAAATGGCTGCCGGCAGCATCGTCATGTCCACCAGCCAGGTCGAGAAAAATTTCCAATGTTTGATGCCTTCGCTCATGTCCGGTGTGAAATCCAACAACCCGGTGATGGTTCCCAAAATCAGAAAAAGAAGTGCGGGAATGGCCAGCAGGATCGGCAGTTTTTTGGGGTCTTTTAAGGCTTTGGCCAGCACTTTCGGTTGAGCGTAGTCCTTGATCGCATATGATCGCACAGCGGCCAGAACATCTGCCGGTTTGGCCTCGCGCGGACAAAGGGTGGAGCAATCACCGCAATTGTGGCACAACCAGATATCGGCATTGCCCACCAGCTTGTCTTTTAAGCCCCAAGATGCAGCAATCATTTCTTTACGGGGAAACGGTTTGTTGTCCGGCGAGATGGCACAGGCCACCGAGCAGGTTGCGCATTGATAGCACTTTTTCAGGTCTTCACCCCCCAGGGCACCGACTTCTTTGATAAAATCCAAATCAGGCTCAATAACATAAGGTTCAGCCATATTCTTACCTCCTACGGAATTGAAGATTGAAAATTGGCAATTGAAAATTTAAGGATTTCGATCCATATTATCTTTGCGTTATTCAATTCTTCAGGCTTTATTGCAATAAATATTCAATATTCAATTCTTAGAATCCCTTAAAGGGGTTCGGGCCCATTTCCTCGACAGAGGCTACAAAATCATCGATGATTTGCGGAAGTTTGTCATATTCGTCGATGGCCACCTGAAATTGCGCTACGCGTTCTTCTTCAAGCGCCAGACTCGCCAGGGCATCACCGATTTTTTTCATTCGGATTTCGGCCAGCTCACTGCCCTTGACAAAATGACACTGGTAGTCGTCACCGTGTTTGCAGCCCAGCAGAAACACACCGTCCATACCCTGGGCCAGCGCATCTTTGATCCAGATGACATTGACCGACCCCAGGCACCTGACCGGTATGAAGCGCACATCGGCTGAATAGGTCAAGCGATTGAGGGCGGCAATATCCAGGGCCGGGTAAGCATCATTTTCACAGATCAGACCCAGGATTCGCAACGGTGGCTCATCATAATCGTCTTCAGAGGGCACGCCAATGGCCTTGACCATCGATCCAATACTGTCGATGCTGTAATCGCAAAAGTTGATGATGCGCTCCGGGCAACAACCCATACAGGTACCGCAGCGGCGGCAGCGCGCTGGATTCGGCTTGGGGGTGCCCTTTTCATCATCATCGATGGCGCCAAAGGGACATTCCTCCGTGCAGCGCTTGCACTGGGTGCAGCGCTGGAAGAAAAAGTCGGGGAAGGTCATATCACCCGATCG
>CAZJHF010000328.1:0-4583 GCA_964545505.1 uncultured Desulfobacterales bacterium
ATGATCATGTTGATAAACATCAAAACAAACACAATTGCCACTGCGATATCAATGGGCCAGATAGCCTCTGCATATTCCCGGGCCTGAGACATGCCCATCGACAGAGTAATGAGAATTGCAGCCGTGAATATATTCCATATTACGACCGTCAGCATTCCAAGTTTTTCACTGTACAATTCGGTCTTCAGCAAATGGGGTACAATGAAGTGACCCACCGACAGCAGCGCCGGAACGACAAAGCCAAATATTACGAGATTCGTGTGGACGGTCCTGATGCGGCCGAAGACCAGCCAGCTGATATTTCCCAGAAGATCCGGAGCTACAAACTCGATGGCACCGGTCAATCCATAGAGGGCGCCAATCATCATCCAAAAAGAGGCGGTCAGGCAGAAGCCTTTGGCCGTTGCATAGCTCGGTTTCAAATTTTGGTCTGGCATCGACAATTTAGTTCTCCCAATTTCGTGTTACGCGTTGCGGGTTACGAGTAACGTGTTCCGGGGTTCGCGTTTCGGGTAAAAAATTTTGAATTTGTTTCATTCATACTCGCACCGTGCAACCTGAACCTCGCAACTCGCAACGCGCAAAATTTAACCATGGCACGACAACCAGCAATCGAGGTTGGCCTTTTTTTCGCGATGGCATTCAACGCAGAATCCCATTTTAAATTGCTTGCCTTTAATGCGGTCCATGGCTTCGATGACCCCGTGACACTGCCGGCACTCAATTTCTTTTCTAATGTGGCGCTGGTGATTAAACAACACGTGTTCGGGCAGATAATTTACTTTTACCCAGGGTGTTGAGGTTTCCGTGTTGAAATAGCGGTGTTCCTTTAATATTTGCGGATGCTGGCGGATAATGTAGTTATGGCAGTACAGGCATTTTTCCACCGGCGGTATTCCCGGATTAATGGAGCGACCCACATATGGATGGCAGAACTGACACTGAATTTCCTTTACACCGGTATGCAGCTGGTGACTGAAAGGTATGGGCTGTTCCGGTCCGATGTTGGATGCCGGCGGCGCATAGTAATAGTAGAGGAAACCCAGTACAAATAGAATGCAGGCTGCCGTCAACACTATCAGTTTGGTATTGCTTTCCGATGTTTCCCCATATCCCGGGTGAGTTATGTTTTCCATTAGTTCACACTCTTTTCCATAAAGTGGTTTCAAAACCCCATCTTACGCCCAAATACGGCGTTGCGAAATTCTTTGAAATGCTCACATGCTACCGTGTATGCTGCGCTGTCTCATCAACTCGCGCCTCGTCTTTGGTCGTGACCTGAGGCTTTGAAACCACTTTTGATCCTAACAAGCTCTGGAAACACGCCCAGAAAATAGGTTACGGCAATCATCATTAGCCCTAAAAAGCCCAATGAAATTAACCCGTCTGAAATGCTCAAGGGAATCGATTGCGCTCCGTGACTTAACGCCGGCCCCAAAAGAAGCAGATGTTCGAGCCAGATGCCGATGATAACCACTGAACAAAGGATTATCATGAAAATCGGTTTGGTTTTAATCTTTTTGTTTAAAAGGATAAAAAACGGGCTGATAAAGCAAACAATAAAAATAGTCCATGCCAGGCGGTTCCAGGGCGCCAGCATCGTGCGTGCAATGACATAATATGTCTCTTCCGGAATGTTACCGTAGTAAATGACCATCAATTGGACATAGAAGAAGTCCGCCCATAACAGGCAGAAGGCAAAAAACAACTTGCCGATATCGTGCAGATGGGATGCGGTGATACCGCATGCTTCACCATGCCTAAGATACAATATACAGGCCAGAATGATCAAGGCTCCTAGACCGACATAAAATGCTTTGACGAAGTTATAGGCCCCGAACAGCGTCGAGATCCAATGCGGATCCATGCTCATAATCAGATCATATCCGATTAAGGACAACACCAGGGTAAATGCGAAAATGTAAAAACCGCCCCACATAGTCATTCTGCTTTTAATGCGACTCAAATTACGGTTGTTTTGTTGCCACCCGCTGTAAATGTATTTGCGCACGCCCCCTCTGGGTTGTTTCGGGTCAAATTTAAGCTGCAGCGTGTTGTAAAGATAGCCGAAGCCAAGCACATACAAAATCAACAAACCAAAAAAGTCCCGCCAGAATAGAAATGGGATGTTAAGCCAGACTTCTTTGCCGTGCAGATCTTCGTGTAGCCAGGGGAAGATATGGGTTTTGCCCAGGAACAAAACTAAAAACAGCACAAAGGATAACGGGAAAAACGCGGCAAAGGATTCTGAAAGGCCCGACAGGGGCCCGCTCCAGCGGGCCTTGGTCATATGCATGACCGCTGAAAACAACACAGCTCCCTGGGCAATTGACGACCACAGAAGAAAATTGATCAGATAGGCCTGCCAGGCCCTTTCAGGATGCTGGCCGGTTAACCCGGAAACAAAGGCGACCCCACCGATGACAACCAGGGCGATAAATATCCAGACGGCCGGTGACTTGCGTGATCCTGTGGATGGTGAAGTTTTCTCTGACATAGCCGTTTACATCCTTTGCTATATTAAGTGCCGTTGCATCTTCGAGAGTACTTAAAATTTAGTTGTTGGAAATAATCCACGAATCGACACGAATTAACACGAAATAAATTTCATCATTATCAGGTAAACTTGGTTTTAGCTGTTGGAATCATTCGTGGTCATTCGTGTCAATTCGTGGTTAACAAATTCTTTTAAACGCTAATACCATTCATTTTTTCTCAGATATTTATTCAAAGACCCGCACCTCGGCACCCTGATTGCGAAAAAATGCATTCAAACCGTCTTCCTGATTGGCATCACAGGAAGCAAGGATGCCGAAATATTCTCCGGAGCAACGTGGGTCATAATGCTTCATCAATTTATAACTTGGCAACCGTGTCTGGGTCAGGAGACCAAGGATGTTGCCGAAAACGGCACACAAAATTGTAGCTTCAAACCCGACGATCACGAAGGGAATAATGGCCACAATCGGTTTGCCGCTGACGATCAAATCCCACTGAACGGCGGTGAATATCGCCAGGGCGAAGCCGCCCACAAAGCCGATAATTCCTCCGGCCAGGGTGAACCAGCCCACCATACTTTTCTTTAAATTCAGGGCATCCATTATTTTATGGCTGGGAAAGGGGCTGTTGACCCGATGAAAGGTGTAGCGCGACGTTTTCAGCTCATTGACGGCCGCAACGACTTTATCTTCATCCTTGAAAAGTCCCATTAAGTAGCGTTTAGGCCCCATGGCTTAAGGCTCCTTTTTCAACAATCTCCTTCATTTCAGTCATGGAAATTGACGGCAAATGCTTGGCGAACAGCACGAAAAAAAAGAAAAACAAACTAAAAGCGCCGAGCATGATGCCGTATTCAATCAAACTGGGCGCATAAAGTCCCCAGGCATAAGGTGAAAAGCCGTGGGCCACCCCTCCCACAATGATGACAAAGCGTTCCCACCACATGCCGAAATTGACGACCAGCGATATAATAAAGAGCGTTGCAACCGTCGTGCGAATTTTTTTAAACAGAAACAGCATTGGAGTCAGGGTGTTACACAGGACCATGAAGTAAAACCCCCAGCGGTAATCGCCGAGTGCGCGCCATCGAAATTGCTCGATTTCCACCGCGTTGTGGCTGTACCAGGCAATGAAAAATTCGGTTGCGTAGGCGAAACCGACAATCAAACCGGTGAATACGATGGTCTTGGCGACATTCTCTAAAACTTCCGTGGTGATGATTTGCTGGTACTTAAATAGTTTGCGCAAGGGAATCATCAAGGTCAGCACCATCGCCAGGCCGGAATGAATGGCACCGGCCACAAAATAAGGCGCAAAGATGGTGGTGTGCCAGCCGGGGGTGTTCGCCAGGGCAAAATCCCAGGACACCACGCTGTGAACGGAGATAACCAGAGGTGTTGCCAGGGCTGCAAAAAAAAGATATCCGCGGGTATAATGTCGCCACTGCTCGTGGGCGCCGGTCCACCCCATGGAAAGTATTTTAAAAATCTTGTAGCGGTTCCCGGTGGAACGATCCCGCACCGCCGCCAGGTCCGGCAGCAAGCCCGTGTACCAGAACAGCGAGCTTACCGTCAGATAGGTGCTGATGGCGATCACGTCGAACATCAACGGCGAAAGAAAGTTGGGCCACAGCAGTCTTTGATTCGGCAGCGGTATCATATAGTAAACCTGCCAGACGCGGCCCAGATGAATAAAAGGAAACAGACCGGCGATACAGACCGCAAAAACGGTCATGGTTTCAGCCGCCCGGGCAATGGGATTGCGCCATCCGGCTCTGAAAAGGTGCAATATGGCTGATATCAGGGTTCCGGAATGGGCAATACCCACCCAGAAAACGAAATTAATCAGATAGGTGCCCCAGGCCACCGGGTTGTTTTGCCCTCCCACCCCAATGCCGACAAAAATTTGGTAGGTCCAGCAAGCCGCTCCGATGAGCACCCCGACGGACAGCATGAACACGATTGCCCAGTAGTACTTTTTGGGTGGCGTTAGCGTGTTCAGGATAGTCTGATCGATTTGTGCGTAAGTTAGCTGCGACATGTTTTTATCCGTTTTCCTGTTAGCCCGTTTCCCCGTTGCCGGTT
>CAZJHF010000329.1:0-4561 GCA_964545505.1 uncultured Desulfobacterales bacterium
TTTAAGGAACGCATCGACAAAGAATATCCTGAAGATCTCTATACCAAACAGTTTTCATTGTACATTGAAAATATCGTTGCGCGTATTGACATGCAGCAAGAGGCCTACAGCAAAGAGCCCCATATCCCCCCGCGCTTTTTTGATATTCTCAAAAAACAACGCACGGAACTGATAACGCTTAAAGAAAAATACGGGCCGATTGTGACACCCGAGCAATTGATGAAAAAATGATGACGGCCCTACATTTAGCAATTTGGTCGCTACATGAATCATCAGCGACTGCATCGTGCAAACTCATGCATAAAGGTGCGTAACAAAACAACAGAAAACACGTTGTAAATAGTGCCTTAACCTTAATTTCTACGTTTGGCCAGTAATCTTCATCGAGATTACTAGCTGTTCTTTCGCAACGCACCCTAATGCATTCAGACAGTGCACGAAGATGATGCTGATAATTCATTCCGCTTCTGTTTTGGTTTGGCCGAAAACCGAATTTACCCTGATGAGTTACGGCATTTTAATTAAGATTTGACTCCTTCCCAAGAGGCGCATTTGAACCTGCCGATTCAACAATCCACAATTAAAGTCATATTTAGCCGTCGCATGCTGGTGGCCTTTTTAATGGGGTTTTCCGGCGGGCTTCCGCTGTTGCTGACCTGGGGGGTATTGCAGGCCTGGATGACGGATAAAGGCATTGATTTAACCTGGATTGGTATGATCTCCTTGTTTCAGATTCCGTATGCCTGGAAATTTTTGTGGGCCCCTTTTTTAGATCGTTTTGTGCCACCATTTCTCGGGCGTCGGCGCGGCTGGCTTTTCATCGCCCAGCTGGCGTTAATGGCTGCCATCGTGGGGCTCGGATTTTCAGACCCGGTTAACAAGACCGGGCTGATGATTGCGGCTGCAGCTCTGGTCGCCTTTTTCAGTGCCACCCAGGATATTGTCATCGACGCTTATCGGCGCGAAGACCTGGCCGATGAAGAGCTGGGGTTGGGCTCTTCGATGTACGTTTATGGCTACCGGCTGGGCATGCTGCTGGCCTCCGGTGGGGGCCTGATCATGGCCGATCACATCCCCTTTTCCCACGTGTATTTTATCATGTCCCTGTTCATGCTGCCCGGTATTATAACGACTCTGCTGACACCGGAGCCGGTGGCTGTGGCCGGCACACCCCAAACCATGAAACAAGCAATGGTTGATCCGTTTGTTGATTATTTCAGCCGCAATGGCGCCGTCTGGATTCTGGTTTTTATTTTGCTGTATAAAGTTGGTGATACCATGGCCAGCGGCATCTCTATGCCATTTTACCTGGAGACCGGATTTTCCAAGACAGAGATCGGTACGGTCGTTAAATTTTTCGGAACAGCGGCAACATTGATCGGTGCATTTCTGGGTGGTGTATTGTTGCTTAAAGTGGGGATTAACCGGGGTCTCTGGATCTTTGGAATTCTGCAAGCCTTTTCAACAGCCGGTTTTGCCATTTTGGCCCGAATCGGTTATAACATTGCCATGCTGTCGGGTGTGATTGCCTTTGAGAACCTGAGCAGCGGAATGGGTACCGCCGCCTTTGTGGCGTTCATGGCCAGTATTACCAATAAGAAGTTTACCGCAACCCAATATGCTCTGCTAACCGGAATCATGGGCCTCTCCAGGCAACTGGCGTCTTCGGTAACCGGCTTTATGGCCAAATATATGGGCTGGCCAGGTTTTTTTATTTTTTGCACTCTGATTGCGATACCCGGAATGCTGCTGCTGGTGAAAATTGCGCCCTGGAATTCGCACCCGGCAGATACACTCCAAATTCGTTAAAAATTGAGACAAACATATTTTATTGAAAACATTTATCGCTTCCCATTTATTTTAAGATAACGCAATGGCTAAAAATCAGAATAACTCGAGAACCCTTGAACGGGTGCAGCAGCTTCAGGAAAAAAGAAGTACTATTCTGGAGCTGCCAGCTGCAAAGGCGCTCGATCGAATTCTGAGTGACCGCCAGCCGGGAGCCCTGGTGCACTCGTTTCCAGAACAGGACTTTTACCTGTTGATCAATGAAATCGGAGCGGAAGATTCACTGCCGCTACTTTCACTGGCAACCAACAAGCAATGGGAGCATATTGTTGACCTGGAGACCTGGCAAAAAGATCACATCGACATCAATTCAGTAACCCGCTGGATGAGTTTGCTGATGGAAGCGGATTCACAGCGGTTTATTCGCTGGATTTTAAATGATCATCTAGAATTTTTTGAGTTCTATCTATTCAAGAACCTGGAGCTCAGAATACGGGAACATGATCAGGACCCGTCCGAATTCGGTGATGGTTTTTTTACGCTGGATGACACCTACTATTTACGATTTATCGATATCCCCACCGCTAGTGAATCTGAAAAATTGCGCGATTTGCAACGACGTAAATTTTTAACCCAGATCGTCCAGCGTCTGGCCTCTACCGATCATCTCATTTACCAGAGTGTTTTTCTGGAAGCGGCCCACGTCATACCAAGCGAAACTGAAGAAGATTGCTTTCACTGGCGAACCATGCGATTGGCGGAAAAAGGCTTTTTACCCTTTGATGAGGCCGTCGGCATCTATCAACCCTTAAAACCCGAAGAACTAAAAGGCAAGCGCAAAAAATTTATACCACCCGCCGCCCAACATATGTCAACGCTTCCGGTCCCTGTTTCTCCGCTGCGGGAATTAAAGCAAGATAATTATTTCACCCGCGCGCTTCAGAAAATTGAAGCGGCCAATATTGTACAACTGCTGCAAACCGAGTTTGCCCATTTATGTAATCAGGTCGTCGTGGCCGATAGCCGCATCATCGGCGAGCGTGACGCGCTTCAAAAAATTGTTAAAAAGACCAGCGGGTATGTCAGCATCGGCCTGGAGCAAATGCTCAAAGACAAAAAAGAAGATGCTGTCCGGGCAGCGGAGTTGATCATTCGATATTCGCTTCAGGATATTTTTCGGGTCGGGTTTGGTGCCGCCCTGAAACTGAAATGGCGGGCGGAAAAATGGCTTTCAAAATGTTGGTTCGCTCAGGCTGACTTGCGATTGACTTTTTGGGGCGAGCAATGGATGGGGGTTGTCGGCGGTCTTCTGGTCAAAAAGCCGCTTTACTATGATAATTACAAAAGCGGCGTCCTATACCGCGAGTTTGCCACCGTCGATGATATTGACGAATCTGCAGCCGTTTTTGAGCAGGTGGTTGCCGTGGATAATCTGCTGTCGGTCATGAACGTCAAGATGGAGCCGCCGACCCGATATGGATTTCTGACCTATAAGAATCTGTTGCTGACCCTCTGGGCACGGCATGATCGCAGGCTAAAAGGTGCAAAACTAAAACCGCTGACCCGCAAACAAGTTGTTGCTTTTTTTGAAAAACTATTACCAGAACAATCGCAAGCCGACTCCCGCGTGGCTCGAAAAGTTCCCGGCAAGATGAAAAGCGCATTTCTAAACTGGCTGGCGGCCGAAACCGGCTTGAAAGATTACGAACTTACCGATCGCCTGGGCCAGACCTTTGAGGACCTTTTCAACGAGATTGAAAGCGAATATGGTCAGGTCGCCGCAGCAGATATTGATCCCCGCTTTGTACAGTTGTTTCTCATTGTGCCGCCCAAAGCGTAATTTCCAGTCTGGGAAACGGCTATATTTACCCATCGCTGCCTTAGACTCAAATTTTGATGCGCTAAATGCTCAGCTCTCAATCCTTAAGCGCTTTACGGCTGAACTGATCACCTGAATTGCTTTCTCGATGTCGGCAGCGGTGGTCGTTCTGCCCGTCGTTAATCTCAGGGTGCCCTGGGCCCATTCCAGGGGGACTTTCATGGCTTCGAGAACCGCTGACACTTCCACCTTATCCGAATGACAAGCGGCCCCGGCGGAGGCCGCCACCATTGCTGCGATTTCATCCAGTATCTTATTGGCTTCCAGGTTGCGAAAAGAAATGCTCAGGGTGTTGGGCAGGCGCTTTTGCAGGTCTCCGTTGAGTTTCACCGGTTCACATTCCTTTTTTAATCCTTCATACAGTCTGTCGCGCATAGCCTGCATATGCAGCCTATTTTTTTCCAGATCGCGTCTGGCAATTTCGCACGCTTTTCCAAGACCTGCGATTTCCATCACATTTTCGGTACCGGGGCGCACACCCATTTCCTGACCGGCACCGTGCATTAATTTGGTGGGTCCCAAGCCCTGACGGATGAACAAGGCGCCAACACCTTTGGGAGCGTACAATTTGTGACCGGCAATCGAGAGCAGGTCCACCCCCAATTGGTTGACGTCCACCGGTATCTTACCCACCGATTGGGCCGCATCGGTGTGCACCACAATATCGTACTTTCTGGCCAGCGCTGAGATTTGTTTAACGGGCTCGATGGTCCCGACCTCGTTGTTGGCGTGCATAATGGACACCAAAATGGTTTCCGATTGAATGGCCGCTTCAACTTCGGCTGTTTTGACCCGTCCAAATTCATCAACCGGCAAATAGGTAATTACAAATCCGGCGATTTCTAGAAATCGGCAAACTTCGATTACAGCCGGGTGTTCGATTTGGGAGGTAAT
>CAZJHF010000330.1:0-4558 GCA_964545505.1 uncultured Desulfobacterales bacterium
TTCAACCGAGTTGAGCCCCCAACGGTTGGAAATCCATCCGATCAGCTGAAAAACGGTCAGCAATATGAGTGCAGCCGGCAACAGGGCCCACTGGAGTCCAATGCGGTCCTGAAAGAATGGCAGCACCCAGATGCTAATAGCGCCTCCTAAAAGAACCGTCAGCCAGATACGGGCGGAAATATGTTTTAAAAAAGAAACCATAGTAATTAGTGCCTAAAATGCCTAAAATTAAATAAGGACTTAAAACTGTTTAATCTTATTTTAAGTCAACCTAAGTTGAATTACTCGGGCGGCAACTCCTCCTCTTTAATGACAGAATCATCCGCCGGCTTTAAAGTGGATTCATCCGTCGCTTTAATGCCGGTATCATCCGACTCGATGCGGATGGATTCATCCACTGCATCAACAGTGAGATCATCCGACCCAGCAGCAACTGTCTGACCGGACCGCAGGGCAATCTTCACTGGATTTGAACTCCATTGCTTTGCGATTTGGCCGCTAACCGGATCAACGGTTTCAAAGTGAATATCCGATGGAATTGTAAATTCCCGCGCAGGCTCGCCATTGGTCGCCTTGATCATAAACTCCGCCCAGATGGGCGCCGCCCCTCGACCCCCTGTAATTCCAATCCCATTTACATCCCGCATACTCATCCCCCGATCATGGCCCACCCAGACAGAAACACTGAGTGTTGGTGTAAATCCGGTAAACCAGGCATCACGGAAATCATCCGAGGTACCGGTTTTACCGGCCGCGGGCAGTTCAAAACCCATACGCTGCACGACCTTACCGGTACCGGTGGTCAGGACACCACGCATCATGTCGACAACCTGATAACCGATGCCGGCATCCAGGGAGCGCTGGCTGCGAACGATCTGTTCTTCCAGTACTCTGCCCAGCGGATCTTCAACCCGTCGGATCCAGAAAGGCTCATGCTGAATGCCGCCGGTTGCAAAGGTAGAAAACGCTGTGGCCATCTCCAGAGGGCTCACCCCGGAGGTTCCCAGGGCAACCGAATAAACGGATGTCAGTGGGCTTTTAATGCCGGATCGCCGGGCCACATCGATCACCGTGTCCGGTCCGGTACGTTCGACAAGCTGGGCGGCGACAGTATTAACGCTTTTCATAAGTGCTCGTTTTAAAATCATGGGTCCTTCATGTTTGCGTCCGAAATTCTTAGGGGTCCAGTCACGAGCGCCGACGACCGGAATGGTGATTTGCTTGTCCACAAAAATATTACCCGGAGTCAAATTCAGCTTCTCAAATGCCGCATAATATAAAATGGGTTTAAAGCCGGAACCAGGCAGACGATTGTTTTCAATTGCACGGTTAAACTCTGTTTCCGAATAGTCTCTTCCGCCGACCAGGGATTTGACAGCGCCGGAATTGCATTCAACGGCCACCAGTGCCCCCTGTGGGTGAGATAGAGATTTAGCATCGCCAATATTATCGCTATCGACAATTCCCATCAATTGATCAAGCTTGACCAAACCGTTCTGCAGAGATTCGATCGCCCAGGTCTGTTGCTGAAAATCCAGGGTGGTACTGACCTTCAATCCGCCGTGGTAAACCACTTCCGGACCGTAACGTTCTTCAAGATCATTTAAAACCAGATCGAGAAAATAGCTACCTTTAGAGGTGCCGGTACGCTGGGACATTAATTGCAGTGGAGCCTCAAAAGCAGCCTCGGTATCCTCAAGCGTTGCGTAACCCACGGCGCGCATTCGTGCCAGCACCAGTTGCTGTCTTTTTTTGGCGCGCTCAAAATACCGATAGGGATTGTAGCGGGTGGGCGACTTGGGCAGACCGGCCAGCAAGGCGGCTTCCGCCAGATTAAGCTCCAAAGCAGGTTTATCGAAAAACGATCGGGCGGCCTGTTCAATACCATAAGCGCCAACGCCAAAAGGAATTTGATTTAAATACGCCTCTAAGATTTCACGTTTGCTGTAACGCGTCTCGATTTGAAGGGCGACCAGCAGTTCACGGAATTTGCGCATATAAGTTCGCCGATAGCTGAAAAACAGATTCTTGGCAAGCTGCTGGGTGATGGTTGACGCCCCTTGAATCCTTCCAGGCTCAAAAAGGGTTATCCACAGCGCTTTTAGCGTACGCAGTTTATCAAGTCCGTGGTGTTCCCAGAAACGATGGTCCTCGGTGGCGATCACTGCCTGAATAATGAAGGGAGAAATCCGGTTCAGGGGAACGACTTCCCGACCGCCAATGATCATCAGCCTTTCGCCGGTGGCAGCAAATATTTCCGTAGGCGGCGTTTCGATGATGCGCCCCAAGGGATCCGGCACCCGGGGCAGATCGCGCACTGCGATGAAAAATAGACCGATCACCAGCAGGGCCCCCAAACCTGCCAGGGTCATCCCTGCATAAAAAAGAATTCTGAATCGACGCACACTTACGGTAAATAGGCTCATCGAATCTTCCAGGGTTCGTTTGGAATGCCGCTCTGGCTGGATCCATTATCCATGTCTAAACCTTCCAGATTAGATCGCAACCGCCAAACAGCCCACTCATGGCCCTGCACCAATGCAACCCGACGCTCGGTACCATTATTAAATTCAAAGCCCAGCTCAATAAAGCCGGACTGGGTTTCATCAGAAATACCAACGCGCATAATTTGACCGGGCATTTCAAGAAGCGTTTCAGGCTGCGGCACCATGCTGCGCCGCACGTCTTCGGGAAAGGCTTCCAACGCGTTAAAAAACCGCTCGGCAGGGTAAATGCGGTTTTCAAAAATCGGCAACTCATCAAGGGATTCCGCCAGAGCCATTTCACCGCGTTTTAACTGAGACAGCAGCATTGAGCCAAGTTCAAGTTGCCGCAATACCCGGTTGTTGGCATCCAGCAGATAAATCATCAAGCCGGCACCGGATTTTTCAAAGTAAGTCCTGTGCCAGCGCCCATTACTGACGACCCCGAGCAGGTCAAAAGGAGATATAATCTCATAGGCAATAGACGGTGCCAGCCGCAGATAGAGTTGTCGGAAATGGTCGGCCGACAGCATCACCCCATTGCTGGAAGTGACATTGGCCGCAATCTGGGTAAATGTGGCCGCACTGCGTGCTTCACGCTGCAAGCTTTGACGGTCGGTAAGGATTTGTTCGAGCGTTTGCTGCGCCGTGCGGGTTTGACGGCTCTTTTCCCAGATCGCGCCGGATTCGGGTCGCTCGGGGTTGGTGGTAGCCAGATAAGTCCCCAAACTGCGCTCCATCCAGTCAAAGCGCAATTCGAGGATAAAAATGCTGCTAACAAGGATGAGCATCAAAATGGGTCGCACTCCGATTACTCGTTTTGCCCATTCTTTAAAATCTCTTGGCTCAGCCCAGTCGCTCATGTTAAAGGTAAAATGGTGGTATTTAAAATCAATGTTACAAAGTTGGGCCCGTTATTTCAGGAAAATGTCTGACGGTACTCTTCTACCGGCAAACGGATTAACGGGCAATGGCCTCAGACGAATTAGATTGATATCGCTTTTAATTGTATTTTAAGAAAACCAGCACGAGGTGTCAAGAAAGCGAAAATGATTGCTTCTATAATAATCAAGCGCCTGTCTATTTTTTTAATTTGCGGCTTTGTCGTTTTGCCGACTGCCCAAAGCCTGAGCGCGGTCATTGTATATGACAATCTGACAACAGTGGGCACTCCTGTCTTTCTTAAAGTGTTAACCAAAGGCAGAATTTTTGCCGACGGCGGCAGACTGGTAGAATTTTTTCTGGACGATAACAATTTTGGAAAAAATTTAACCGGTGGTGACGGTTACGGGTATCGAAAGTATACGCCTAAACGCCCGGGGCTAATTAAACTAAAGGCCAGCTCAAAAGGCGAAAGCGGTTCCGGGTTGCTCCTGGTGGTCAAAAAAAGTGAGAAAGTCATTTTCATTGAAATCGAAAGCGGTTTCAAAGATGCATTTATCTCCGAAATAGCGGCGGGAGCCACCCGCCGGGCGGTCGAAAGAATGATGAAAAAATACCGCATTGTCTACTTAAGCCGATATACGGGGGTCCGCGCGTCTAAAGATTTGCTGGATGAAGGTGAGTTCCCCGAGGCGCCGGTGATGCGCTGGAAGGGCTCCAAAATGCTCTCCGCCTTAAAAGAAAAAGGCATCCAGCTCTATGCCATTATCGGATCTGCCGGTCTTATTGCCGAATCCGCTGAACATATTGAAAGGCGCTATACGTTTGAGAAAACCCAGAATGGCCAGGCCGTCAAGGATTGGGAAGAAATTATTGAACTGTTGGATAAAAAACCGCCTAAAGGTCCCGCAAAAAACAAAAAAAAATAAACCACCTGTAATCGTTATTGGGCACCTTGATATTTGCGGATGGTCCCGTCAGCGGCCACGACGAACAGCGCGCCTTTATTGGTCAACGCAACGGATGAAAGGCCGTTTCCGCGGAAATTGGTATCCTGGCTGCGGGTTGAGAGATCGTGGCTAAAAGTAAGCATTGCCCCGGTAGATACATAAACACAATTTTCGGTAACAACCGGCGAGGCGTAAGTTTGACCCTTCAATTCAAATTTTCGGGGCGACACCCCATCATAAACC
>CAZJHF010000331.1:0-4521 GCA_964545505.1 uncultured Desulfobacterales bacterium
TAGGCATCGATAGATCGCGTCTCGAAAAAACGCTTTACCATGGAATGCTGGGCCGCGCCGGTGCCGCGAACCTGATCGTGGACAGTGATATTGCCACCCTCAAAGTGATTCCTGCAGATGTCGAATTGATCGGTTTTGAGGTTGAAATGATGTCCAATCCCGACCGGGAAAAGGCGCTCAAGAACCTGATAGCAGGCCTCAACCAGGAATTTGACTATATATTTCTCGACTGCCCGCCGTCATTAAGCCTGCTAACGATAAATGCCCTCACGGCTGCCGATTCCGTCCTAATTCCGCTACAGGCCGAATATTATGCCCTGGAAGGGCTGGGACAGCTTCTCGACACGGTCAGGCGCATCAAACGCAACCTTAATCCAGAACTGGCCATTGCCGGCATATTGCTGACCATGTTTGACCAACGGACCAACCTTGCGCACCAGGTCGCAGCGGAGGCGGAAAAATATTTTGAGACACTTGTATTTAAGACAATGGTCCCCCGCAATGTCCGTTTAAGCGAAGCGCCGAGCTTCGGCAAACCCATTCTGCTCTATGATGCCACATCAGCGGGTGCCCGGAGCTATTTTAAGCTGGCAAAGGAAATCCTAAAAAACTAGTGCCCCAATTGGGGAACAATTTGTTATTTGTTATTTGTAGTTAGCGATATCAAATATCAAAATATGCCGGACTTCATCTTTTTTGCGAATAATGAATAGCGAATAACAAATAACGCTTCAACAAGCGGTTGCGTTCAATCTTGTTCAACGAGAAATAAGAAGATCTTACTAAAATTACCAAATTCTGGGGAACAGTATGCCAAAGAAAAAAGAAGCCAAAAAATCGAGTGGCGGCCCGCGCAAACGCACAAAACGGGCTCTCGGTAGAGGTTTGGGAGCGCTCATCCCGGAAATGGAAAAATCGACAGAACCACCCCGGGATTTTTTCTATTGTGATATTGAACGGATACACCCCAACCGCTTTCAGCCCCGCCAGCAGTTTCCTGAAGCTGAGTTAGAGGAACTCAGCCAATCTATAAAGGAGCAGGGCATTCTGCAACCGCTTTTAGTCCGCCAAGAAAATGACGGATATGAGCTGATTGCCGGGGAAAGACGGCTGCGTGCTGCCAGAAAGGCCGGGCTGGCCCAGGTGCCGGTTATCATCAAACGTATCACCGATTCCAAATTGCTGGAATTGTCTATTGTTGAAAACATTCAGAGGGCCAACTTCAACCCCATCGAGGAATCCGAAGCCTATCATCGTCTGATAACCGAATTTCATCTGACCCAGGATGAGGCCGCCCTGCGGGTGGGCAAAAGCCGTTCCGCGATCGCCAATTTTTTACGGCTCCGACAATTGCCCGAGGCCATTCGGACGAGCATCCAGAAAGGCGAGCTTTCAATGGGTCATGCCAGAGCGCTACTGGGCACACAAAACCCCACCCAGCAACTGGCGGCCTGGCGCTCAGTTGTCAGAAAGGGGTTGTCAGTCAGGGAAACCGAAGACCTTGTGCGCGCTTTAAAAGGTGAGAAGAAAAAACCGAAAGTGAACCGGAAAAGCGCTGAAGACCATTACCTGCTCAGTCTGGCTGATGATCTCTCACGCCATTTTGGCACCAAAGTAACCATCATACGACGCGGCCTCAAAGGCAGAGTTGAAATTGAATTTTACAGCAATGATGACCTGGACCACCTGATCGGGCGTCTCCAACAAACAAAAGCATAGCCTATTAGAGTTGATAACCCGGTTGCTTTGAGATTCTCTGAATAAAAGATCTCGAATATAATGATATCACCGCAAAGACGCAGCGTGCGCCGAGATTTTTTGATTTTTAGCTTTTCGCTGAGACGCCGCAAAGCTAAAACCCTCAAGCTGCCCATCTTCTGGCATTGTTGGATAATCCTTTAATGATTGGGTTCTATACTAAATTTAAATAGGTGCCAATGACGCACCTGAGTAATTTTCATTTGCCGTCCTGCATGCCAAGCCATAACTTTAGCGACGGCGGGTCAACGGCAAATGAAAAATTAAATTAACTCTGCGTTCTCTGCGTCTTGAGCGCAGCCCCGCAAAGCGGGATGCAAGCTCGGGCGGTAAACGAACTCTAAGGCATTGACGAGCTAAATGTCGCTTCATATTATCATTGATGGATATAATCTTATCCGGCAATCCGTATCTTTGAGTCGGCTGGACGAGCAGGACATCCTTCTGGGTCGCGAGGCCCTGGTGGACAGGCTGGCAGCTTACCGCAAAATCAAGCATCATCCTGTAACGGTCGTCTTTGACGGTCAGAACAGTCCAGCTTTTTCCCAGCGACACCACCGGCAAAAAGGGATTTCGATTCATTTCTCCCCAAAGGGGATATCGGCTGATGAGGTCATCAAACGCATGGCATCCCGCGAACGTGAAAAAGCATTGGTCGTCAGCTCGGATCGGGACGTCAGCGATTATGCGGCCGCCTGCGGTGCGGCCACTATCAGTGCACAACAATTTGAAGCTAAAATCCAAATGGCGGGCGATTTCGACAGCCACGATGATGAAAACGACGATAACCGGGGTTGGACGCCGACCACGAAGAAAAAGGGACCCGCCCGCAGACGATCGAAAAGACAGCGGCGCAACCGCATCAAAATAAAAAAACTTTGACATGAAAATCGTTATTGCCAAAACATCCGGATTCTGCATGGGCGTTCGCCGTGCTGTTGAAATGGTCCTCGATGCACCCGATGAGCACCAGCACCCGATTTCAACCTACGGCCCCCTGATCCACAATCCCCAGGTTTTGGAGATTTTGGAAGAAAAAGGCATATCGGCTCATAATGAACCCCCGCCTGAAGGCTCCGGAACAGTGCTTATCCGGGCTCACGGGGTGCCGCCCGAAACAAAACACCGGCTCGCAGAAGTGGGCTTTAAAGTCATTGACGCGACCTGCCCCCGGGTCATAAAAGTACAAACCATTATACGGAAGCATGCCCGCAAGGGTCATGCAACCATCATTGTCGGGGACCAAAACCATCCGGAAATTATCGGTTTACGCGGGTATGGCAGCGATAAAAGTTATGTGGTTAATAATATGGCTGAGCTGGAATCCCTTCCCGAATTTGAAGATGCCATCATCGTCGCCCAGACGACCCTCAACACCCACTTGTGGCAGGCTGTCAAAAATTGGGTGACCAACAACCACCCGCACTATAAAGTATTTGAGACCATTTGCGACTCTACCGAGCGCCGCCAGGCAGAGGTTCAACGATTGGCAGAATCCGTGGATGCAGTTATCGTGGTGGGTGGACGCAGCAGTGGAAACACAAAAAGACTGGTCGATATCGCCCGCCAGACCGGCAAGCCCGCTTTTCATATTGAAAATGAGGATGATCTTGCCGATCTGGACCTTCAGGCGTTGACAGAGACCAGCCAGATCGGAATCACCGCCGGCGCTTCAACGCCCAACTGGGTCATTAAAAAAATCTACCGGGCGCTTGAGGCATTGCTTTTTAAGCGCAAGCAGGGCTGGCGGAGACTGGCATTTGAGATTCAGCGCGCCCTGCTGTTGACCAACGTATATGTCGCTGTCGGTGCGGGTGCACTATGCTACGCCTGCAATAAACTGCAGGGTATTAATCAGACATTTCCCTATATTTTAATATCCATGCTCTATGTTCAATCCATGCATATTCTTAATCGCCTGACCGATACCCGCGCCGACCGATACAATGATCCCAACCGGGCCAAATTTTACGACCGCTATAAATTACCGTTGGCCATATTGGCGGGCATCGCAGGTGCTGCAGGATTGATTATCGCCTTTGGTATCGGAATATTTCCATTCATGGCCTTGCTGGTCATGAGCCTATTGGGGCTTTCATACAATCTGAAGATTATACCCGTATGGCTAACCGGTGCCAGGTACCAAAAATTAAGAGATATTCCCGGTTCAAAAACGCTTTTGATTGCAGTTGCCTGGGGCATTGTCACGGCCGTTCTGCCGCCCCTGTCTAAATTCGGCAGTTTACATTGGGTGAATGTGCTGGTGGCGCTGTGGGCCATTGGCATTGTTTTTGCCCGAACGGCATTTTTTGACATCCTGGATATGCAGGGTGACCGCCTGGTGGGCAAAGAGACCATACCCATCCTTCTGGGAGAAAAGCGTTCGATGCAGGTGTTAAAAATTATTTTGATCCTGTTGACTGCGGCACTGGCCGGCTTGAGCGCTTTAGGCCTGACGTCAGACCTGGGATTTGCCCTGATGCTCTGCCCGGTGTTTATTGCGCTCATTGTATTGGCCTATGAACGCGCCCTGATGTTTCCGGGAATACGACTGGAATTTTTACTTGAAACCCAGTTTATTCTGGCCGGCATGATGACCTTTGGGTGGGTTTTACTGAGGTGATCGATAGTTGACCTGAATAAGCGAGGACGAGGACGATACCCGGCAGTGTTTCTCCTCTTTGTTTTCGCAGGCGTCCTCGTCCTCGATATTGCTATTATTGAAATGACGGCTCGTTTACCGTTTCAGCAATGAGTTTAGAA
>CAZJHF010000332.1:0-1400 GCA_964545505.1 uncultured Desulfobacterales bacterium
AAAATGTACTACCCTTACTTTATTGCATACATGGCTGCCGGTTTTATCATCAGCCTGGTGGTGTTCTTCTGGGCGTTAAACAGCGGTCAATTTAAGGACCAGCAGCGGGCGCGATTTTTACCATTGGTTAATGATCCGCAAACCCAACCGGCAAAAATACCACGATATGCGCGCATTCAAACCTATGCGCTATTGGTGATGGTCTGTTTATGCCTGGCAAGCGCGGTGACAGTGGTCGTCTTTTCCCTGATAAAGGGCGTGCAGTAAGGGCCAAAGCGTAAAAAACCGAATATCAAGTAGGTTTAAGGAAATCGGTTATGAGATATTTTCAATTACTAGGCATTCAGCATTTTGCGATGTATCTATTCCCGGCCCTGGCAACGATTGTACTGTTCATCATCGGTCTGGGTTTTTACTATTTTCGGCGCAAGGATTCGGAAGCGCGCAAAAGCCGTATCATCGAGGAATTTCCAGACGGCATTCAGGGACGTAACGCCCCGTTTCCCTTGATTGTGTACCTGACCATTGCCGGAACGGTTATCTGGGCACTGGCCTATATTTTATTAATTGGCGGTTTGGGAGTAAAAATCTGATGGAACATTCGGCGCACGAGGCATCCGCTGCCAAAACCTGGTTTCTGGTATTTGTTTGTGTCGCCATCGTGGTATTTCAGGGCTGGCTGGCATTCACCGTCATTGGGGATCTCGGTCAACCCGATTGGGACTATCGACCGATGGAAGACGTTCCGGGGGAATCTGCCTTTGCAATCTTTGATCCCTATTATCCATTACCCTACGCACAGCATGTGCGCAAAGAGCAGGGCCAGGAAGAAAATCCGAAGCATTTGTATGTGCTGCCTTTTGAAGGTGTTGAATAAATGAAAAAATTAATCGGACTTCTACTTGTTATATCGCTGCTAATTCTGGGTGGCTACCACCTGCTTGCCTGGTATGACAACGACTTCCGTTACGGTCGCATGCGCGAAACACCGGCCGTAAGGCCTTACGAAGAGCCGCTACTGGTCGAGGAAGCCGGTCTGGTTCCAGTAAACGGTGGTGAGGCCATTTTCAGGGTATCGGCCGGAACCGACTTACAATCCCCCATCGATATGGCCCAGCCGGCTGTCATCGACCGCGGCAAATCCGTATACCTTATTTTTTGCGCCCAGTGCCATGGCCACAATCACGATGGCAAAGGCAGCGTCGGTCAGAGCTTTGCACCTCTGCCGACGGATCTGCGCAGCGCCAAAGTCCAGGATAGCCCTGCCGGCGTTCTCTTTAAAAATGTCAGCTACGGCGTCCCCGACGGCCGACAGCCTCCCTTGCATGCAACCATTACAGTTAATGACCGCTGGCGGGTGATTGCCTTTGTCAAGTCACTTGGCACGCGTGATTAAATCT
>CAZJHF010000332.1:1500-4516 GCA_964545505.1 uncultured Desulfobacterales bacterium
CTCCCAGACATGCGACCTGTGTGGCTTATCTTTGCACCATGGCACAGTGGCTGCCGTTTTGTCCGGCACATCTTACGCATTTTGCTGCAATGGCTGCCGGCAGGTATTTACCATTCTGATGGAAGCCACGGATTCACCGAATCCGGAAGCTTTTCGGGAAACCGAACTGTTCCGACAATGCCAGGCCAAGGGCATTATCCCCCAATCCGAAGAAGAACTCATTGGAGAAGTGCGTGATGACGGTTCCGGGGCTGAAAGCACCCATCCTGGTGTTGCCATGACGCCTGTATCGGTAGCAGGGGACAACGTTCTGACACTCAAGCTGCTGATCAGCAACATGTGGTGTTCGGCCTGTGCCTGGGTCATCGATCAGTCTTTGAAAAAGAGTCCGGGAGTTGTGGATTCCATCTGTAATTTTTCAACAGACAGGCTGCAGGTGGTTTACGATCCCATCAGGATCTCTCCTGATCAAATCATTGAAACCATCTATAAAATCGGGTACCGCGCAGCGACGGCCGATGAATCCGGCAGAACAAAAGAATCCTATCGGGAATTTGTGCGCTTTGCTGTCTCGGCATTTTTGACGATGAATGTGATGATGTTATCCTTTGCCCTCTACACCGGATTTTTTTCGGATTTTTCGGATGAAAATGCGGCTAAGATTTCCTGGCCCATGTTTGTCATGGCAACCGCCGTTTTGGCTTATGGCGGATATGATTTTTATAAAAAGGCCTGGGCGGGTTTGCGTAATGCCGCCTTCAGCATGGAAACATTGATCATTATTGGTGCCTTAAGCGCCTATGCTTACAGTACCATCAACCTTTTGAGCGGAAGTATTCATCTTTATTATGACACCGCCGCAATGCTGATCACCCTGGTGCTACTGGGAAAAACGCTGGAGCGTCGAGCCAAAAGCAAAGTTCTGGTGGATCTGGATAATTTCTTCGCGCTAATGCCCACCAAGGTCAGGATATGCAGTCAGCAATTCCCCGATGGGCGTTATGTGGCCATTGAGCAGCTTGCGGCCGGTGACACTTTTCGGGTGGCTGACTCCGAAATCATACCCGCCGACGGGCACATTCTGAGCGGTAGTGGCACGGTGGACGAATCCTCGCTAACCGGCGAGCCGGTGCCGGTTGTCAAAAAACCTGGTGATTTCATCAGAAGTGGAACACGGGTCCAGCAGGGCGAATTCAAAGCCATGGCCGCAAAGGTCGGTGATGACGCCACCTTCGGGCAGATGATGCAAATCATTGAAAAAACACTGCTGACCAAATTGCCCGTCGAAGGTAAAACCGACGTGATATTGCAATGGTTTGTTCCCAGCATTCTTTTACTGGCAGCCGCCACTGCGATCGTATGCGCTGCCAGCGGCCTATCGGTAGAAGCATCCATTTTGAGAGCCGTAACCGTAATGGTCATCTCCTGCCCCTGCGCCCTGGGAATTGCTATTCCCCTGGCCCGGGTGGCCGGGATATCGATTGCCGGTAAGAAAGGGATTCTGGTGCGAGATTTTTCGGCCTTTGACATGGCGAATCGCGTCAGTGCGTTCATATTTGACAAGACCGGCACCGTCACCCACGGAAACTGGACCCTGCTGGAAATTATGACTCCGGAATCCCGGGACAAGGACCAAATGCTTCGTCTCGCGGCCGGCCTTGAAAAAAGCTCAAATCATTTTATCGCCCTGGAAATTCTGCGCCAGGCGCAGAAGAAAAATATTCAGCCGGCCCCAATTGATCAGGTGCACATCTCCGAAAACGGCGTATCAGGCCGTTTTGAAGACATGGTATTAAAGATCGGCTCACAGGACTTTATGGGGGGCACAATTGCCGACTTTAAACAAATATTTAATTTCAACCGTCTGGAGCAATCATCAACGGATTCATACGTGTTTCTGAGTGTTGGTGACCGGCCTGCTGCGATATTTGTTTTTGGAGATACCATTCGTAAAGGTGCCAGAACGGCCGTTGAAAAATTACAGAACATCGGATTACGAACCCACCTGGTGTCAGGTGACGGCAATGAAACCACCCTTGCCATTGCAGCGGCAGTCGGTATTGATGAGGCCAGCGGCGGCCAGACACCGGCAGATAAGGTTGCCGCTGTAAAAGCCTTACAGAAACAAAACCATCTTGTCGCCATGGTCGGTGACGGCATCAATGATGCCCCGGCCCTGGTTCAGGCCGATCTTTCACTGGCAGTCCACTCCGGGGCGCATCTGGGAGAAGAGGTGGCTGCCGTAACCCTGATGCGCGCTGAACCGCAACAGATCAACGACTTTTTGACCTTTGCCGGTCAGGTCAATCAAAAAATTCATCAGAATCTGATCTTTACCTTTGCGTACAACATCATCAGCATCCCGATTGCCATAAGCGGCCTGCTCACTCCCCTGGTGGCGGTTTGCGCCATGCTTCTCAGCAGTATCAGCGTGATCGGCAATACGTTGATGCTGTTGCGCAGGCACTCTCCATAAGGTTTCAGGTGTCAGGTGTCAGGTATCAGGTGTCAGTATTTGACCCACAGGTCTTATTTTCTGGCTTCGAAGCCAATGGGTTGCAAACGGTCACGTAGAAATTCAAGTTCCGAAACGATGTGCGCGGTCCTGACACCTGAACACTGACATCTCCTGTTTTTAAAATTGAACCTTTATTATTCGATTTAATTAAATATATTGACACCAATGGTATTAATTTTGCATCTATACATGTAGATGTGTTGTAAGGCTTGGTTCTCAAATAGCGACAAAATAAGGGTGAAAGTGCTCATAAATTGACGATTATATAGCCGAAATACTTAGAAATTAGGCGGATTTCAATGTTTAGCAGGGATTCTGATAAATGATGTCGCAAACCAAAGTGTCAGCCGCCGACGCCAATAACAGCTTTGTAAGGTATTACAGCTGCCAGAAATTTGTGCAGCTAACGTCAAAAAACTGTTAAATTTTTTCAAAGATTATGGTTGCCAAACCCGGTTTGATGATTACTCATTGTTTTAGAAAGCTGCTGGGGAATCA